>JAUVBX010000018.1 GCA_030590985.1 Lutibacter sp.
TAATATTATGCCATTATTACGCATTTGACTTTTTATTCAAAAATAATTGTAAGCCAAATATAATTAAAACAATGCTAAATGATGAAGTTAAAAAAGTTTTTAATAAAAGATTATCAAAATGAGTAAATGAAAATTGTTCTAAAGAAAAAATGAAAAAATGATGTATAAATGTTAAAATGCTTATCCATAAAATTAGAGTTGAAAAAGGGATATTTCGTACGTTTAATTGCTCAATTTCTGAATCTGATTTACTAGAAATTATTTGTAGAATAATTAATCGAATATAACTTATAAAAACAATAGAAAATGTGTGTATTCCCCCATCATTTGTTAAAATATCAATAAATAATCCTAATAAGAAACTTCCAATTAGTAATGTTGTTTTGTCTTTATTAAAAGGGAATATGAAGACAAAGATGATATAAAAATAAGGATTTATATAACCCAAGAAATGGACATTGTTAAAAACCCCTACTTGTAAAATTGGTAGTAGTAGAAGTAACAGACCATATTTAAGTGTATCGCTATTCATTGATTGATTCTGCTTCTAGTTTTAATTGTTCATTACCTAATATATTTTTAATAACATAAACATTATGTAACTCACTAAAGTCAGCAAACAAATTGATAGTAATATTGCCGTAAGCTTTATTATTTATTGTAAAATCAGTAATAGTTCCAATAGGAATCCCTTCTGGAAAAAAAACAGATTTTCCTCCACTAATAATAGTATCACCAATTTGTATATTTGCCTGTATGGGTAAATCATCAAGATTTACTTTTGTGAAATCTTGCCCATTCCAGTGTAAACTACCATAATGATGATCCTTTTTCATTTTTGCATTAATTTTAGACTGACTATTTAGTATAGACAGTACTGTCGCATAATGCTTAGAAACTTTTAAGGTAATTCCAACAATACCATTTGATAAAACAACTCCCATATTTGGTTTAATACTATCGACAGTTCCTTTATCAATAGTTAGTATATTATTTCTTTTGCTATATGGATTACTAATTACAGTAGCATTAATATAATTGTAATTTGATATGGAATCAATCCTTTTTGATTTTTGTATAGGGGTTGAATATGTCAATTGTTCTATCCTATTTAATAATAATTCGTTTTCATCTGCCAATGCTTTATTTTGATTTTTTAAATTGAAATAATTTTTTATTGCACTTGATTTTTTAAGGATTGCTCCACTTGTTGCATTCGCAGAATTTAAATATTTGCTATGATGATAAGAATGGCTTCTAATAATAAAAGTAAAGGCAATAAACTCCAAAAACACAAATAGCAAGCCGACCTTATTATTTGTGAAAAATTTGATGAGTTGTAGCATGGATTATTATTGAAAATATTCTTGAAAAGTATTCTATATTTTTATTTTAAACTTTAGTTCTGAAAACAAGTCGTCTAAATTGTTATAATACTTATTATCAGTTGATTGATCATTGGTGTTGATTCCAATTTTATAATATTTTCCATTTTTATTCATGAGAAGTTCATATTTAAAAATAGTGAAATTCCTTTGTTTCTCTGTTCTAATTTCTTCTGTGTAATTTTTTTGAGGTAGATGATTGTCAATGAAATTATTTATATAAAGTAAAAATGCCTCGTCGATTTCACACTCCTTTTTTGTAATCCTATTACTAGCCTTAAATCCCCAATGACTTTCTCGATATCTCAAAGTTTTATCACTCAGACTTATTCTAATTTCAGTTCCATTACTATCTTTTGATTGTTCTTTTCTTGAATAAACAATTTGAATATCAAATTTTTCATCTACTTTCATTTCATTATTCTTTTTACTAACACATGATATTGTAAGAGAAAGAAAAGATAGAGTAAGAAAGATTGTTAATTTTGGTATTTTTAAAGTATTTAACAGAACAATCTTATAGCTATTTAAAGTCATTTTATACTAAACTTTTTATATCAGTATACTTTTGTAATTATCTAAATCCTTTAAAACGATTCCTGTTCCTCTAACAACTGCTCTTAGTGGGTCTTCAGCAACATAAACTGGTAAATCAGTTTTACGTGACAATCTTTTATCTAAACCACGGAGCATAGATCCACCACCAGCAAGATAGATTCCAGTATTGTAAATATCTGCAGCTAATTCAGGAGGAGTTTTAGAAAGTGTTTCCATTACAGCATCCTCAATACGCATGATAGATTTATCTAAAGCTTTTGCAATTTCACGATGTGAAATCTGAATTTGTTTTGGTTTTCCACTTAATAAATCACGCCCTTGAATATACATATCTTCAGGTGGATTATCTAAGTCTTCTGTGGCTGAGCCAACTTGAATTTTTATCATTTCAGAAGAACGTTCACCAATATATAGATTGTGTTGTGTTCTTAAGAAATAAGCTATGTCGTTATTAAAAACATTACCAGCAACTTTTATTGATTTATCTACTACAATTCCACCTAATGCAATTACTGCAATTTCTGTTGTACCCCCACCGATATCAATAATCATATTACCTTTAGGTTGCATGATATCAACACCAATACCTATTGCTGCGGCCATAGGCTCATGAATTAAATGTACTTCTTTTCCTTTCATTCTTTCAGCTGAGTTGTATACAGCCCTTTTTTCAACTTCAGTTATTCCAGAAGGGATACAAATTACCATTCGTAACGAAGGAGTAATAAAACGATTTTTAATAGATGGAATACTTTTTATAAATTCGCGAATCATCTGTTCTGATGCATCGAAATCAGCAATAACACCGTCCTTTAATGGCCATATCGTCTTAATATTTTCATGAGTTTTGCCCTGCATCATACTAGCATCTTTACCAATGGCAGTAATTTCTCCAGTAGTACGATTTTTAGCTACGATAGAAGGACTATCCACAACAACTTTACCGTTATGAATTATTAAAGTATTTGCAGTGCCTAAATCAATAGCAATGTCTTCTGTTAAAAAATCAAAAAAACCCATTATTCTGTTTAATTTATTTTGGATAAATGCTCGAATTTGCAAATATAACCTAAATTGAGTGATTTCCAAAGATTAGAATCATCCAATTTAGGTATAACATATTAATCACAAAAGTTTATAATAACTAATTGAAAATTAATGTTTAAAATGTCTAGTTTCAGTAAATACCATAGACATTTTATGTGTGTTACAGAAATCAATAGATAGTTGATCTTTAATCGAGCCTCCAGGTTGAATAACGGAGGTAATCCCTGCTTTATATGCGCTTTCTACACTATCTGGAAAAGGAAAAAATGCATCACTCGCCATTACAGCACCCTTTAATTCAAAAGAAAAATGTTTTGCTTTATCAATAGCTTGTTGTAAGGCATCAATACGTGATGTTTGTCCTGTGCCACTTGCAATCAGTTGTTTGTTTTTTGCTAAAACAATTGTATTTGACTTGGTATGCTTACAAATTTTTGATGCAAATAGTAAATCATCGATTTCTTTTGGTGTCGTCGTTTTTATTGTAACAGTTTTTAGGCCTGAATAATGATCTGTTATTAAATCTTTTTCTTGATATAGCACACCATTTAACGCAGTTCTATATTGATATTTTGGAAATGCTATTTCCTTTTGAACTAAGATGATTCTATTTTTCTTTTGCTTTAGAATATTCAAGGATTCTATCGTAAAATTTGGCGCAATAACCACTTCGCAAAAAAGTTTGTTAATCTCTTCGGCTGTATCTTTTTCAATTGAAGCATTACTTATTAAAACACCACCAAAAGCTGAAATTGGGTCTCCAGCTAAAGCATCTCGGTATGCCTCTAATAGTGTTTTTCGTTGTGCTAAGCCACAAGCATTATTGTGTTTTAGTATGGCAAATGTGGGATTTTCATCTTGAAACTCTGCCATTAAGTTTACCGCAGCGTCTACGTCAAGTAAATTGTTATATGATAATTCTTTACCATGCAGTTTTTCAAATAAATTTGATAAGTCACCAAAGAAATACCCTTTTTGATGTGGATTTTCACCATATCGTAAACTTGTTTTTTGATTAAAGCTTTCTCTAAATTTAGTGTAATTATCTTTATTTAGAAAGTGAAAAATTTGTGTGTCATAATGACTAGATACAGAAAATGCTTTAGCAGCAAATTCTTTTCGAGTATTCAAGTAGGTTGCTCCTTTGTTTTCAGATAACAAAGTTGTGATTTCTTCATATTGTTGCATTTGAGACAGACAGAGTACATCTTTATAATTCTTTGCAGCAGCTCTAATTAATGAAATACCTCCAATATCAATTTTTTCAATAACATCTTCATGAGAAGCTCTATTTGCAAGGGTTTCTTCAAATGGATATAAGTCAACGATTACCAAATCGATTTCAGGAATTTTGTAGTCGCTTAATTCTTTTTTGTCTTCAGGCTTATCACGTCTACTCAAAATACCTCCAAAAACTTTTGGATGTAGGGTTTTTACTCGTCCTCCCAAAATAGATGGATAGTCAGTTAATGAAGCTACTTCTGTAACTTCAATTCCCAAGTTTTTAATATAAGTTGCAGTACCACCAGTAGAAAGAATCTGACAGTTTTGGATAGCTAATTGACGAACTAATGGCTCTAATCCTTCTTTGTGAAATACTGAAATTAGCGCAGTTTTAATATGTTTTAAACCTTTTTCCATAGTAGTATAATTACGAAATTAGAGTTAAATATTTTTATTAAATAATTATTATTCAGATCTAAAAAGTATCTCCTAGTTCTTTAAGCTTTTCAGTATTTTCTGCTAAGCGTAGTTCCTCAATAATTTTACTGATGTCACCATCAATAATTTTGCTCAAATCATACAAAGTTAAGTTTATACGGTGTTCTGTAACACGACCCTGTGGATAGTTGTAGGTGCGTATCTTAGCTGAACGATCACCACTAGAAACCATAGATTTTCGTTTAGCGGAATCAGCTTCTTGTTTTTTAGCTAATTCTCGTTCATACAATCTAGAACGCAGAACTTTAAAGGCTTTTTCTTTATTTTTATGTTGTGATTTTTGATCTTGACATTGAGCAACCAAACCTGTGGGTTCATGAGTTAGTCGTACAGCAGAATAAGTTGTATTTACTGATTGTCCTCCTGGACCAGATGCACAAAAATAATCAACTCTTACATCTGAGGGATTTACTTGGATATCAAACTCTTCAGCTTCTGGAAGTACCATGACGGTAGCAGCCGAAGTATGTACACGACCTTGTGTTTCGGTTTGAGGTACACGTTGTACTCTGTGTACACCCGATTCAAACTTAAGAATACCATAAACATCTTGCCCAGTAACACTAAAAATAACTTCTTTAAATCCACCAGAAGTTCCTTCACTTACATCAACTAATTCAGTTTTCCATCCTTTAGAAGAACAAAATTTGGTGTACATTCTATATAAATCTCCAGCAAAAATACTAGCTTCATCTCCTCCAGTTCCTGCCCTAATCTCTACCATTACATTTTTAGCATCTTCTGGGTCTTTTGGAATAAGCATGACCTTAATTTCTTCTTCTAAAATAGGAATTTTTGTTTCTGCATCATCTAATTCTAATTTAGCCATTTCAATCATTTCAAGATCAGATTCTTCTTTGATAATTTCTTTGGCCTCAGCTATAGTATTTAGTAAAGATTCATATTCATCAGCTTTTAGTAGGACTTTACTCAAATCCTTATATTCTTTATTAATTTTAATATAACGCTTTTGATTAGTGATAATATCTGGCTGAATAATCAAGTCAGATACCTCATCAAAACGCTGACGAACTATTTGGAGTTTTTCTAACATAAAATGGCTGATTTCATTTGCGCAAACTTACAATTAACTTGTCATAAATCCCAATAAATAGTTATTAAACTCAAATCAATGCTAATTAGGTTTAGGCAACTAATGAGTTCCGTATTTATAAGATTAGTATAATATTTCTTATGGTTCTATTGATTGTTATTTTTATGTCTTTTGATTTATTATATTGAAATTTAGGTGAGTAGTTTGAAAAACATTGAATTTAATAATTGTAAGTTATGTTGGGTTTTCTGTTTTTTTTTAATAGTTGAAAAATCCTTCAAATAAATACAATAATTAAGTAAATCACTTGTTTTAAATAAGTATTATATTAATAACTATTTTTTTTAGACTATTAGTAAATTTAGTATACTCATAAAATTGAAATATAATTAGTATCAATGACTGGTGTTTGGGATTATATTTAATGATTTAAGGAAGTATATTAATGGGCGTAGATTATAAAAGAAATCAATACATTTGCAAACCATAATATAAATCAGGGTATGAATAAAATCCATTTGACTTTTATTGGATTATTTTTAGTTTTTCAAACAAACGCTCAATTATTGAATGAAATTGGAGTATTTGTGGGAGGAAGTAATTATAGTGGTGATATAGGGAATGAACTTTACATTTTCCCTAACAAGGTGGGAGGTGGTTTTATTTATAAAAGAAATATTAATTCAAGAATTTCAGCTAGAGCTTCATATAGTTACTTACCTATTGCAGATAATGATCTAAACTCATCAAATGTTGTTAGACAAACTAGGGGACCTACAGGTAAAGGTTATAATTTTACAAATAAAATAAAAGAAATTGCTATTGGAATTGAATTTAATTATTTTGACTATGATGTTATGTCAATTTACAATGGATTTACACCCTATATAATCATAGAATTTGCGGGTTTTTATTATAAGAATTCCACTGATTTTATTGATAATGAAGCTGTTTTAGGAAACAAATTCTCTTACGCAATTCCATTTGGAGTAGGATATAAATCAAAACTTACAGATTATTTAGGGTATGCTTTAGAGTTAAGAGGACGCTATACTTTTGAAGATGATTTGGATTACAATAATCAAGAATTTGCTCAATTGAGATATGGTAATAAAAATACAAACGATTGGTATTTTTTTACGGGGATATCATTAACCTATTCTTTTGGAAGACCACCTTGTGCTGTGTCAAGACCTTAATAATTCATGAATAAAAATATATCATTGTCTAAATATAGAATTCCATATCATGTAGCTGTAATTATGGATGGAAATGGACGTTGGGCAAAAAAGAAAGGAAAGCTTCGTATATTTGGTCATAAAAATGGTGTGCAATCCGTACGTGAAATAATTGAAGCAGCAGCTGAGATTGGTGTAAAAGTATTAACACTTTATGCTTTTTCGACTGAAAATTGGAGTCGTCCTAAAAAAGAAGTAGATACGCTGATGACTTTATTGGCATCTTCATTAAAAAAAGAGTTAAAAAGCCTTCAAAAAAACAACATTCAATTAAGAGCAATTGGTGATTTAATTAATCTTCCTAAACAAGCACGTAAAGAATTAGAAGAGGTAATTAAAAAAACAGCTAGTAACGATAGAATGATTCTTAATTTAGCATTAAGTTACGGTTCGCGTAACGAAATAGTTAATGCCGTCAAAAGTATTTCTAAAAAAGTTGTTAATAATGAGCTTAAAATTGAAAATATTGATAAAAAAACTATAAATAATCATTTATATACTTTTTCTTTGCCTGACGTTGATTTTTTGATACGTACAAGTGGTGAACAACGAATAAGTAATTTTTTATTATGGCAAATTGCTTATGCTGAATTGTATTTTACAGAAACACTATGGCCAGATTTTAGAAAACAAGATTTTTATGATGCCATATCTGAGTATCAAAGTAGGGAACGCAGATATGGTAAAATTAGTGAACAAATTAAAAAACATGAGTAGTTTAAAAAAAGTATTAATTACAATAATCTTTACAGTTTTTATAGCAGTAGTTTCTATTGCGCAAGATGAACCTGTAATTAATAAAGATAGTCTTGCATTTGAGAGTGGTAAGGAATATATCTTAGGAGATTTTTCCATTATTGGTTTACAAAAATTTAGTGAACAAACGGTAAAAGTACATTCAGGTTTGACCAAAGGAACTAAAATAAAACTACCTGGAGATAAACTAACTAGTGCAATTAAACGATTGTATGAAACAGACCAGTTTAGTAAAGTTGACGTGTATTTAGTGAAAATTGATAATGAAACAGCTTATCTTGAATTTGATGTATCAGAGTTACCACAATTAAATAATTTGATTTTTTTAAATATAAGAAAGTCTAAATCACGAACTCTCAAAGAGGAGGTAAAGATTAAATCAGGTGATATGGTAACTGATAATTTAATGGTTACCACAAAGAATTTTTTTAAAGAAAAATACCAAAATGAAGGTTTCTTAAAAACTAAAGTTAGTATAAATACTAAAAAAGGTGACAAACCAAATACTGTCGATATGATGGTAAATATCGATAAGGGTGAACGTATTAAAATAAGCAAGATTAATATATATGGAAATGAAAAGATAAAAGCCAAAAAATTACAAAGAAAAATGAAAAATACTAAACAAAAATTGTTTGGTAGATTTTGGAAGCGTTCAAAATATGTAGATGATGACTACAGAGAAGATTTACAGAAGATTATTGAGGCTTATAGTGAAAATGGATTTCGTGATGCAATAATCGCTGATAAAAAGTTGTTGTGGAATGAAGATAATACCCTTAATTTAAATATAACAATTGAAGAAGGAAAAAAGTATTTTTTTAGAAATATTAAGTTTATCGGGAATGTCGCTTATACTGATACACAACTACGGAGTTTTTTAAAATTAGAAAATGGGGATGTTTATAATTCAAAGGTTTTAAAGGAGAGAGTGAGTGGAGATGGCACACCAGATTCACAAGATATACAATCACTTTACTTAAATAGTGGTTATCTTTTTGCGAATGTAACTCCTGTAGAAACACGTGTTTTAAATGATTCTATTGATGTTGAAATAAGAATTTATGAAGATGATCCTGCAACAATACGTAAGATTTCAGTGGTAGGAAACACTACAACCAATGATCATGTGATTTATCGTGAATTACGCACCAAACCAGGAAATTTGTTCAGTAAAGAAGATATTATAAGATCCGTAAGAGAAATTAGTCAATTGGGCTTTTTTGATGCAGAAAATATTGTTCCTGATGTAAAACCAAATCACTCAGATAAAACTGTAGATATTGAATACTCAGTAGCTGAAAAGGGTTCTAGTCAAATAGAATTACAGGGAGGATATGGAAATAATTCGTTCATTGGAACTTTAGGACTGTCATTTAATAATTTTGCTGTTAAAAATTTATTAAAAAAAGAAGCCTATAGGCCTTTACCTAGAGGTGATGGACAAACCTTATCTTTGCGTTTACAGAAGAGTAAGTTCTATAGTACATATAGTTTCTCATTCATGGAACCTTGGTTAGGTGGAAAGAAACCCAAATCTTTGTCTGTTTCACTTTATAACTCAAGAGTTAGAGGTTATGATTATCAAACATATGATGTAGATGAAAATAGAAAATTGAGTATTTGGGGAGCAACATTAGGTTTAGGGCAACGTTTAACATGGCCTGATGATTTTTTCCAACTATCACAGTCAATTAGTTTTCAACGTTATGAGATGGATAATTATAGTGTTGTTCAAAGTTTATCGTTTAATGATGGTGTTGCCAATAATATTGCATTTAATATAACTTTGTCTAGAAAATCAGCTGGACCTAATCCTATATTTCCTACACAAGGTTCAGAACTTAGTGTTGCTTTTAAAGCTACACCGCCTTTTTCTTTGTTAAATGGTAAAGATTACTCAATTTTAACTGATCAAGAAAAATATAAATGGTTAGAGTATTATAAGACTTCATTTAAGGCAAATTGGTACACGCCTTTGTGGAAAAAATTAGTTCTAAGAACCAATGCAGAATTTGGAATATTAGGATACTATAATAGTGATTTAGGTTATTCTCCTTTTGAACGTTATGTTGTGGGTGGAGATGGTATGGCACAATACAGATATGATGGTAGTGAGACAATTGGTTTACGAGGTTATGAAAATGGAAGTTTGGCAGATCAAGGAAATCCAGGAACTATTTATAATAAGTTTTCTTTAGAAACTCGTTACCCTATAACGCTAAAACCAAGTGCATCAATATATGTGATGGGCTTTTTAGAAGCGGGTAATGCATATGATAAGTTTGATAGCTTCAATCCATTTGATTTAAAGCGTTCAGCTGGTGCTGGTTTACGTATTTTTATGCCAGCTTTTGGTCTTTTAGGAATAGATTTTGCGCACGGGTTTGACCCAGTTACTGATTTTGGTTTGAAATCAGGATGGCAAACACATTTTATCATAGGGCAGCAATTCTAAGAATATAGTATATTTGTAGCAATTTAAAAAATTTGGAACAATTTTTTCTAATTTAAAAACATAGTAGTTATGACAAAAAGAGTTTTTTTAATAATAATTAGTCTATTAATGGTTACAATCTCTTTTGCGCAAAAACCACAGAAATTTGCGTATATAGATATGGAATATATCTTAGAAAATGTACCCGACTATAAAGAAGCTAATGAACAACTCGAGATTAAGGTACATAGATGGCAGACTAAAATTGCTAAACAACAGAACGAAATAGATGTATTACAAACTGATTTAAATAATGAAAAAGCCCTTTTAACAAAAGATTTAATAGAGGATCGAGAAGAAGATATCGCCATAAGACAAGAAGAATTAAATAGGTTACGAGAAATGTACTTTGGCACGAAAGGTGATTTATACAGATTACGAAAACAATTAGTAAAACCTGTTCAAGACCAAATTTATAATGCAATTCAAGAGATAGCTAAAAAACAGAAGTACGATTTTGTATTGGATAAATCTAGCGATTTGATAATGTTATATAGCAATTCACGATTTGATATAAGTGAAAGAGTCGTTAGAAGCATTGTACGAGTCGAAAAGAAAAAAGAGTTAAATGAGAAAAAAACAAAAAAGCAAAAAGCCTTAGAAGCAAAACAAAAAGCTGCTGAAGAAGTAAATCCTGAAGTTGCAAAAAAGATGGAAGATAGAGCAGCTAGGAAAAAAGAACTGCAAGAGCGCATAGAAGCACAAAAAGCAGAACGACTCAAACAAAGAGAAGAAAAGAAAAAGGAAATTGAAGCAATACGTAACAAGAAAATCGAAGAACGTGAACAAGCTAAAAAGAAAATCCAAGAAAGGATAAATGGACAAAATAAAGCAGAAGAAAATAAACAAGAGCTAGAAGTTGAAACTGAAGAAGTAAAAAACGAAAAGGAATCATCTAACAAAACAGAAGAAAAAGAAACGACAGAGGAAATTGTGGAAATAATTGATAAAACGATAGAAGAAAAAAATGTAAATGAAAATAACGAAAAAGAAAATACCGAAGAAGTTAAGAAAAATGAATTGCAAGAAAGAATAGAAGCTCAAAAAGCTGAGCGATTGAAACAAAAAGAAGAACGTATTAAAGCCATAGAGGAGGTACGTCAAAAAAGAATTAAAGAACGCGAGGAAGTCAAAAAGAAACAAGCTGAACAAAGAGCAGCAGCTCAAAAAGAAAGAGAGGGAAATAATAATCAAGAACAAGAACCTGAAAATAACAATAATTAAAAATAATAATCAAAACAATAATCAAAATGAATGTAATTAAAACACTAGTATTATTAACTGTATTTACTTTAGGTTTTACTTCAGTTAAAGCACAAACTAAAGTAGCCCATATCAATACGGAAGAATTGGTTGCTTCAATGCCAGAAACAAAGACGTTACAGGCTAAGTTAGAAAAGTTGAGTAAAACCTATGATGATGAAGTAAAAGCTAAAGAAGAAGAACTTAAAGCTAAATTTCAACGTTATAATTCAGAGTTTGAATCTCAAACAGAAGCTACAAATGCTGAAAGGACCAAAGAAGTACAGACAGATGCACAAAAAATAGAGCAGTTTAAAGCTGAGGCTATGCGTGATTTGCAAAAACAAGAACAAGAAGGTTTACAACCAATTCTAGAAAAAGCACAGAAAGCTATTGATGAAGTGGCATCAGAACAGGGTTTTGATTATGTGCTTAATGTAACTATGTTAGTAGTAGCCAAGGGAAAAGATTTATTACAAGATGTAAAAACGAAGTTAAATATATAATAACCTATAATAACTTTTATTTTATAAACCGCTCAATTTTGAGCGGTTTTTTTATTTTTGTAGTAAATGAATAACGCAAATAATTCTATTGGTTTTTTTGATTCTGGAGTAGGAGGTACTTCTATTTGGAAAGAAATGATTAAAATACTTCCAAATGAAAATACAATTTATTTAGCAGATAGCGCTAATGCACCTTATGGGAAAAGAACAAAAGAGGAAATTATTGCTTTAAGTGAAAAGAATACTGAGTTTTTGTTACAAAAGGGCTGTAAAATGATTGTAGTTGCTTGTAATACAGCAACGACAAATGCTATTGCTTATTTGAGAGCTAAATATCCAGTGCCTTTTATTGGAATAGAACCAGCTATAAAACCAGCGGCGTTACGTACACAAACGAACAGTATAGGTATTTTGGCTACTCAAGGTACTCTGAGTAGTGCTCTTTTTGCAAAAACTTCAGAAAGGTTTGCTAAAAATGTTAAAGTAGTAGAACAAGTAGGTATAGGTTTGGTTGAACGGATAGAATCAGGTAGTATAAATGACCCTGAGATGGATGCAATATTGACCAACTATTTAAAACCCATGATGGAAAAGAATATTGATCATCTAATTTTAGGATGTACACATTACCCATATTTGATTCCAAAAATTGAAAAAATTATAGGAAAAAAAGTTCGTATTATCGATTCTGGCTTTGCAGTTTCAAAACAAATTAAACATGTATTGCAAAAAAAAGACTTACTTAATACAATGTCCCAGCAAGGAAATTATTCTTTTCATATAAATAAGGATAAAATAGTTTTGGCCAATTTATTGAATGATATAGTTTATCCTTTAGAAATAAAATTCACTAAGTTTTAAACTAATTACCCCTTTAATAATTCAGGATTATAGCCTTCATAAATTACCCTTTTTTCAGTAAACTTAATACCCGTTTCAGTTAATTCTTTAAGAATAGGTTCATATACTTCTTTTGCTATAGGTATTTGTACACCAGGTTTCGTTATCTCACCATTTAATATTTTAAGGCTTGCTATCGCAACGGGCAATCCAACTGTTTTTGCCATAGCTGTGTAGATTTGGTCTTCACCAATTACTACCGTACTACTTTCAATTTGTTTTTTTTCTCCTTTTAATTCATAACCAAACTTGTGTAGCATTACGATCATATCTTTATCATCAGCTTGTAGTGTCCATTTATCCATTAGTATTCTTTGGAGTAATTGTGCTGGAGTAGCATTTTTAATTCCCATTTTTTTATTTGGATTAAAAATATCTAGCTCATCAAGCTTTTCACACAAAATATCATCTTGATCAATTTTTAAATAAGAGCGTAGTTTTAACTCAACAGAATCCAGAGGGTGATAGGGCAAAAATGAATTTATAAAATCACGATAACTCATATTTTCAGAATTCTCCATTATATAGGTGTCATCTGTCATACCAAGTTGTATAAAAATATTCCATGCTTTTGAGAAACCTACTCTTCTAATAGTACCACGATATAAAGTTAAAATATCATGTAGTTTGTATTCATTCATATATCCTAATGAATCTCTATTGGCGATGGCTTCAAATTTACCATATCCATCGATATAAAATTTTTCAGTTCGACGAAATAACTTATGATAAGGTATGTATTTATACTTACCCTCTTGTATGAACTTGGCAGCGCCACCTTGCCCAGCAATTACCACATTTCTGGGGTTCCAAGTAAACTTATAATTCCAAAGGTTGTCATCACTTTCAGGTGCTACTAAACCTCCTGTAAAAGATTCAAATAAGAGTAATTTACCTCCTTTATCACGAATACGATCAATTACTTGCATGGCACTCATATGATCAATACCAGGGTCTAATCCTATTTCATTCATAAAAACTAGGCCTTTTTCTTTGACAGCTTTATCTAAATCTTTCATTTCTTTAGATACATAAGAGGCTGTGACCATACTTTTCCCATAAGTAATACAATCTTTTGCAACTTCCATATGAAAACGCGCTGGCAGCATTGAAATGACAATATCTGCATTTTTAATAGCATCTCTTCGTGTTTCTTCATCAAAGATATCCAATGTAATTGGAGTGGCATTCTGGTGGTTATTAGCCATATTCTTGGCTGATTCTATAAGTTTGTCACCAATAATAATATGTAAGTTTTCAACTTTAGATTTTTCCAGTAAATATTTGATTAAGCAAGAAGCTGAACGTCCAGCTCCGATAATTAATATCTTTCTTTTTTGTTTCATTTAATTATAAAATTTGAAAGAACGAATTTACTAAATGTGATACAAATAAGCTTCATTTTTATAAAAAAAAAGAGCCTTAGTTTTTTCTAAAGCTCTTGTGTATATTTTGTAAAAAAATAGTCTTGATTTATTTTATCTCAAGCATATTTTTTTCTTTCTGAATGGGACCTGGTTTATTTGGATCAGTGACTTCTCCTTTGATTCTCAAAACAGATCTTTCAGGAACTGTATTGGTGAAAATTGAAACAGATTTACTAAATCTACCAGCTCTACTTGTATTGTACTTTACATGAATAATATCAGATTTACCTGGCATTATTTCTCCTTTAGGATAGGTAGGAATAGTACATCCACAAGAAGATTTTACACGTGTAATTTTTAATGGTGATTTACCTGTATTTGTAAATTTGAATTCACGCATTCCATCAGCACCTTTTTCAATAATACCATAATCTATTGTTTGAGTTTCAAACTTTATAATTGGTCCATTTGGATCAGCTTCTTGTTTAACATTCGAATTAGCTTTAGGAGCGGCTTGTCCTTTACTAAATCCTTGTGCATTTAATGATATAGTAAAAAGAGCCACAATTGCTACAATAACTAAATTTTTCATAATTTGTTTATTATTTTAAGTAAGTGTAAAATTAAGTATTTATTTATATTATCAAAAATTAAATACAACTTTTTAGTGTTGTACTTATAAATTGTATTTTTGCAAGCTATAGAAAACAAAAACAATACCAAAATGCAGATTCCTATAAAATATATTCCTAATGAAATAGAAAACAAGTGGTATGACTATTGGATGAAACACGATTATTTTCATTCAGAACCAGATAACAGAGAACCATATACTATCGTAATTCCACCACCAAATGTAACTGGAGTATTACATATGGGACATATGCTTAATAATACCATACAAGACGTACTGATTAGACGTGCTCGTCTTAAAGGATTTAACGCTTGTTGGGTGCCAGGAACAGATCATGCCTCTATTGCAACTGAAGCAAAAGTGGTAAATAAATTAGCAGATGAAGGAATTGCTAAATCTGATTTGACTCGAGATGAGTTTCTAAAACATGCTTGGGATTGGACGCACAAACATGGAGGTGTTATTCTAGAACAACTAAAAAAATTAGGTGCTTCTTGTGATTGGGAAAGAACAAAGTTCACTTTAGATGATGATTTAAGTGAATCTGTTATTGATACTTTTATAGATTTATACAACAAAGGATTGATTTATCGTGGGTATCGTATGGTTAACTGGGATCCTGAAGCTAAAACTACTTTATCAGATGAAGAAGTAGAATATATAGAGAAACAAGGAAAACTTTATTATGTAGATTATAAAATTGAAGGTTCTGATGAAGTGGTAAGGATTGCCACTACAAGACCAGAAACTATTCTAGGAGATACTGCCGTTTGTGTAAATCCTCAGGATAAACGTTTCACACACCTTAAAGGAAAGAAAGTAATTGTTCCTATAGCCGATAGGGTAATTCCTATTATAGAAGACAATTATGTAGATATGGAATTTGGAACAGGTTGTTTAAAGATAACTCCAGCTCATGATCCAAATGATAAAGTGATAGGTGAGAAGCATAAGTTAGAGGTAATCGATATTTTTAATGATGATGCAAGCTTAAACTCTTTTGGATTACACTATAAAGGTCAAGATCGTTTTGAAGCACGTAAAGCTATTGTGAAAGAGTTAGAGGAAAAAGGATACATAAATAAAATTGAGGATTACAATAATAAGATCGGCATTTCAGAAAGAACCAAAGCCATTATAGAACCAAAAATCTCTGCTCAGTGGTTTTTAAAGATGGAAGAGATGGTAAAACCAGCGATTAAAGCAGTCGCTGATGGTGAAATTAATTTTTTTCCAAAGCATTATGTCAATACTTATAATCATTGGTTGGAGGAGATAAGAGATTGGAATATATCTCGTCAGCTTTGGTGGGGACAGCAAATTCCTGCTTTTTTCTATGGCGATGGAGTAGCCGATTATGTAATTGCCAAAACAAAAGAAGAAGCTTTTGAATTAGCAAAACAAAAACTAAGTGTCAGTTCGAGCGCAGTCGAGAACTCTTTTACAATCAATGACCTTCGCCAAGAAAATGATGTACTTGATACTTGGTTTTCATCTTGGTTATGGCCAATGTCTGTATTTGATGGGATCAGAAATCCGGATAATAAAGATATGCAATACTATTATCCCACAAACGACTTAGTTACAGCTCCAGATATTATTTTCTTTTGGGTGGCACGTATGATTTTTGCTGGGTATGAATTTAAAAATACTAAACCATTCTCAAATGTATATTTCACAGGAATTGTCCGTGATAAACAAGGACGAAAAATGTCTAAATCTTTAGGTAATTCTCCAGATCCTATTAAAATGATGGAAGAACATGGAGCAGATGGAGTTCGTGCAGGATTATTATTGTCAGCAGCAGCAGGAAATGACTTGCTTTTTGATCTTGAATTGGTCAAACAAGGAAAAGGATTTGCTAATAAAATATGGAATGGATTTCGTTTGCTAAGAGGTTGGGAGACAAATGAAAAGGTAGCTCAGCCTAAATCAGCAGAAATGGCTATTAAATGGTATGAAGCTAAATTCCAACAAGCACTTGAGAGCATTGAGAAATCATTTGAACAATACCGTTTAAGCGAAGCTTTAATGACTATTTATAAACTACTTTGGGATGATTTTTCTTCATGGTATCTTGAAATGGTAAAACCTGCCTTCGGTCAACCTATTGATCCTAAAACGCTCAAGGCTACCAATCAGTTTTTTGAAGATAATATGAAAATATTACATCCTTTTATGCCTTTTATTACTGAAGAGATATGGCAGTATATGGGAGATCGCACACCCGATGAAGCCTTGATCGTATCAAATTATCCAGTGCAAAAAGGCTATGATTCAAAAATAATTACAGATTTTGAAATGCTTAAAGAAGTAGTTTCTGGTATTAGAACAATAAGAAAAGACAAGAATATCTCCTTTAAAAATACGATAGATTTAGCTGTTATGAATGCTGAAAAATTTACTACAGATTTTGATGCAATTATTTCTAAAATGGGTAATGTAGCTAATTTGGGTTATGTATCTGAAAAAGTAGAGACAGCTTTAAGTTTTAGGGTAAAATCTAATGAGTATTTTATTCCGATGAGTGGTGCAATCGATATAGAAGCTGAAAAGGTTAAACTAAAAGAGGAATTAAAATATACCGAAGGCTTTTTAAGATCGGTACAAGGTAAACTCAAAAATGAACGTTTTGTAAACAATGCACCCGAAAAAGTAGTTACTATAGAACGTCAAAAAGAAGCTGAAGCTATCGCAAAAATTGAAACTTTAAAAAAGAGTATTGCTAGTTTGTAAGCTTAAGTAGATTTATTATCATATAACCTTTCTAATAATATTAGGAAGGTTTTTTTTATTCCTGATTTTTATTTACCTTTGACCGACCGTTCAGTCGTAAAACATGAGTCCAAGAACAGCACAACAATTAGAAAGTTTAAAAGATACTAGAAAAAAGCAAATATTATTAGCTGCTTTTCAGTTGTTTAGCATAAAAGGATACCATCATACTGCTGTAAGTGCTATTGCTAAAAAAGCCAAATTATCAAAAGGATTACTATATAACTATTTTGAAAGTAAAGAGGATTTGCTCAATGAAGTAGTGCTATTTGCTTTTAAAGATACTACCGAAGTTGGTGCTTCTATGCTTGGTAGCGTTGATAAAATGTCACCTGAAAATATGTTTAAAACACTTATTAACACCTACTTTTCCATGTTAAAAGAACAAGAGGAGTTGATGAAATTAACCTTGTCATTAGCGGTTCAGGTGAGTGCGATTCCTTCGGTTCACGATACGATGATGAAAGTATACAACACTATACTTGGGCAATTAGAATCAGTTTTTATGAGTTTAGGTTACAAAGATGTCAAAAAAGAAGCCATACTTTTAGGTGCAATAATGGATGGAATTGGAATTCAATATATGCTCAATTCTAAAAACTTTCCCTTGGAAGAAATGGAAAAAATGATAATTAGTAAATATTTATAAAATGAATGAAATACGATATATAAAGCTATTTTGCTTCGCTGTTTTAGTCTTGATTTCAGGTGTTTTGAATGCCCAAACAGCAGAAGAAATTATCAAAAAGGCAGATGAAAAGTATAGAGGAAAAACATCCTATTCTGAAATGACTATTGATATTATTCGTCCAAAATGGTCTAAACAAATGAAGATGAAAGGATGGACAAAAGGAACAAAATATTCAGTTTCAATCGTAACGAGTCCAGCGAAAGAAAAGGGAACCGTCTTTTTAATGCGTGACAAAGAAGTATGGAATTATATGCCAACAATTGATCGTACTATAAAATTTCCGCCTTCTATGATGTTACAAAATTGGATGGGAACCGATTTAACTAATGATGATTTGGTCAAGCAATCCTCTATTTTAGAGGACTATACACATAAAATTACCGGAGAAGATACTAAAGAAGGCTTTACTTGTTGGGTCATAGAATTAATACCAAAAGAGGAGGCTCCTGTGGTATGGGGAAAAGTGGTTATTTGGGTAGATAAATCAGAATATATGATGCTACAAACGGACTATTATGATGAGGATGATTTTTTGGTGAATCAAATGATTGGATCAGATGTAAAAGAGTTTAGTGGTAAGAAGCTACCTTCAAAATTACGTGTTATACCCGTTGAAGAAGAAGGGCAAGAAACAATTTTGACTTATGACAAACTGGAGTTTGATATAAAAATTTCGGATCAATATTTTACAACAAACTATATGAAGAGAATTAGATTGTAAAAAGTGAAAAGTTCAAAGTAAAAAGTTAGAAAACCTTAAGATTCCAACTTTACAAACTTTACAACTTTACAAACTTTATAAACTTTCAACTAAAATGATTTTAAAACTTGCTTGGCGAAATATATGGCGTAATAAACGACGAACACTTATAACTGTTGCTTCAATTTTCTTTGCAGTATTGTTTTCGATTTTTATGAATTCCTTTCAAAAGGGTGCATGGGTTCGGATGCTTGATAATGTTGTGAACTATTATTATGGTTATGCACAAATTCATCAAAAAGGCTATTGGGAAGAAAAAACAATTAATAATGTACTAGAATTAAATGATGAATTGTGGCAACTGCCCACTCAAATTGATGGTTTAGAACAAATCATACCTCGTTTAGAAACTTTTGCATTGCTTTCATCTGGTGAACATACCAGCGGAATGATGATTGTTGGAACAAATCCTAATGCTGAAGATAGATTAACAAAGCTAAAATCAAGACTAACTGAAGGGACTTATTTTAATCAAAGGGATAAAGTACTATTAATTGCAGAAGGTGTAAAAGATTTGTTAAAGGTTTCTTTAGGAGATACCCTAATTATTCTTACACAAGGTTATCATGGTGTAAATGCTGCTGGTAAATATTCTATAAAAGGTATTGTTCATTTTGCCTCACCTGATCTTAATAAAAGGATGGTTTATTTGCCATTAGAAGAAACGCAAGATTTATTAGGAGCTCCATCAATGGCTACTTCATTAGCATTACGCTTAAATGATAGAGATGATTTAGAAGATGTTATTGAGCAGTTACAAACTCAATTAGATGCAGATAAGTATGAGATAATGGATTGGCAGTCCATGTTACCCGATTTGGTAGAGGCTCAAAAAACAGATGCTGCGGGTAATTATATTTTCCTTTTAGTGCTTTATCTAATAATTTCATTTGGAATTTTTGGAACCATATTAATGATGGTAAAAGAAAGGGAACACGAGTTTGGTATTTTACTTTCTATTGGGATGAGCAGAGGCTTGTTAGCTTTTTCTACTTGGGTTGAAATTCTATTAATGGCTTTGCTAGGTGTTATACTTGGAATGTTGGCAGCTTTACCATTAGTGCATTATTTTAAAGTAAATCCGATAGATTTTAGTGAATATGGGGAAATGGCAGAAAGCTACGAAAAATGGGGTTTTGATCCTATATTTCCAACGGTAATGGATGCTTCATTATTCTATTCACAAGCAATCATAATGGCTATTATCACCAGTTTGTTAGCGCTATTTGCTATTTGGAAAATTTATAAATTAAAACCTGTTGAGGCAATGAGAGAATAGCATGGCAAATTTCAAAATACAATAATCAAAAACCTGAAACAATAGTTTATGAAACACGGAAATTTAAACCTCAAACAATGATTCTAAAAATAGCATGGCGAAACATTTGGCGAAATATCACAAGAAGTCTTGTGGTAATGGGCGCGATAATAATTGGAATCTGGTCAATTATTTTTTTGGTTGGAATGGTCAATGGGATGATTGAAAGTTATATTGATAATGCCATTAAAAATGAAGTTTCTCATATTAAAATTCACCATCCAGAGTTTATCAAAGATAAGGAGAGTAAATTTTATATATCTGATATTGCTCATGTAAAAACTATAGTAGATACCATTTCTGGAGTAAAAGCAGTTTCCTATAAAACAATCACGAACACCATGATTAGTTCGAGTCATGCAGGTAGAGGAATAAGTGCAATTGGAGTTGTCCCTAAAAATGAAGTTAAAGTTTCAGGTGTTTCACAACATATTGTGGAAGGTAATTATCTAATCGATTCCAAAAAGAATCAAATATTAATCAGTAAAAGAATAGCAAAAAAATTAAAAGTAAAATTACGTTCTAAAGTTGTTTTGACCTTTCAAAATCTAGAAAATGAAATCACCATGGGAGCATTTAGAGTAGTTGGATTGTTTGAAACAGGCAACAATATATATGATGAATCTGTAGTTTTTATACGTCAAAAAGATATAAATAATCTACTGGGGATGAATGGTTACGGACATGAAGTCGCTATTTTGGTAGATGATCTCGTAGACTTAGATAGAATACAAAAAAGCATTGCATTACTATTCCCCCAACTTTTAGTTAGAAATTATAAAGAAGTACAGCCTGAATTAGGTTTGTTTCAATCACAGATTAAAATGGTCGGAATAATTTATATGGTTATTTTTATGCTAGCCTTAATATTTGGTATAATCAACACGATGATGATGGCTGTTTTAGAAAGAGTTCGCGAACTGGGTATGTTAATGTCTGTAGGGATGAATAAAGGAAAAGTGTTTCTAATGATTGTTATTGAAACATTATTTTTAGCCATAATTTCAGCACCAATTGGTTTATTTCTAGGCTATTTGACAACCAGTTATTTTCATAAAAATGGAATTAATTTATTTTTTTATTCTGAAGAAGGGATGAAACAATTCGGATTTGATAAGTTTATTTATCCGAATGTACCCACAGAAACATTTTGGCAATTGGTCGTAGCCGTTAGTTTGACAGCATTGTTGGGTTCATTATATCCAGCTTGGAAAGCCATTAGATTGCGCCCTGTTGAAGCCATTAGAGGTAGTTTTACTTCTGAAAAGTCAAGATTTTTCTCAAGAACAATGAATTATATCCAGAACAAATTATTTAATCGTAAATCATAAATCAAAATGAGTCTTATAACAACCAAAGGAATAACCAAAACCTACAATCCAAAAAAGATACCTGTTCACGCTTTGCGCGGAATTGATTTGACGATAGAGGAAGGTGAATTTACAGCGATTGTCGGTCCCTCAGGTTCTGGAAAAACCACTTTGTTGAATATCATTGGCGGATTAGATAGACAAACCAAAGGCGAAATTCGTGTAGATGGTGTGAATATTTCAGACTTATCTGATAATAAATTAATTGATTTTAGGAAGAATAAAATTGGTTTTGTATTTCAATCCTATAACCTGATTCCCGTTTTTACAGCTGCTGAAAATATCGGATTTATTATGTTGTTGCAAAAGAAAACTAAAAATGAAATTAACTCACGTGTGATGGATTTATTAAAGTCAGTTGGTATTGAAGAACAGAAAAATAAACGCCCCAACGAAATGAGTGGTGGACAACAACAACGTGTTGCCGTTGCAAGAGCCTTAGCATCCAAACCAAAATTTGTTTTAGCCGATGAACCAACAGCTAATTTAGATTCTAAATCTACTGCTGATTTGTTAGATATTATGGAAAACCTCAATAAAAATGAAGGGATTACTTTTGTTTTTTCTACGCACGACCAACGGGTAATCGACCGAGCACATCGTGTGGTAACTATAGAAGATGGAAAGGTGATAGAGGATGAGAGAGTTGGATAAAGATTAATAATAATGATAATTAGAAATAGTAATTATAGTAACGTCTTAGCGTTCTTTGCGACTTCTTTGCGATCTTTTCGTGAAACCTTGCAATATTCACGGATATTAATTATTATACTACTATTTACTTTGCAATCACAAGCCCAAGAAACCCAAACATGGGCAAAAGAAAATATCCAATTTTCAGGTTATGTAAAATATTTAAATACTTCAACTTTTCAAGATCTTGATGCGATTCTAAATGATAATCTATTACACAATCGTTTAAATTTAAAGGTTTATTTAAATAATAATTTTACCACAGTTATTGAAGTTAGAAATAGGGCTTTTTGGGGAAACAGCGTACAAGTTATTCCGGATTATGCCACACTAATAGATGAAGATATTCAAGATATTGATTTGAGTGTCAATTTGGTAGCTAAACCTGCTTTTTTAGTGCATTCTAAAATTGATAGATTATTTGTTAATTATTATTCTGATAAGTGGAATATCACTCTAGGTAGACAGCGAATTAATTGGGGTAAAAATCTAGCATGGAATCCGAATGATTTGTTTAATGCATACAGTTTTTTTGATTTTGATTATGAAGAACGACCTGGAGCAGATGCGTTGCGAATTCAATACTATACTTCAGGAAACTCTAGTATAGAAACGGCAATAAATTACACTGAAAAATGGAAGGAAAATACACTTGCATTAAAATATAATTTTCATAAATATAATTACGATTTTCAAATTTTAGCAGCTAAGTATATACAAGATTACACACTCGGTTTAGGTTGGGAAGGAGCCGTTAAAAATATTGGCATCAAGGGTGAATTCAGTTATTTTATTCCACAAGAAAATACGGATGAAAAAGATAATTCTTTAGTCGGCGCCATCTCTTTTGACTATTATTTTAAAAATGGTATTGCTACAAATTTAGGAACATTATACAATTCTGCTGGAGTTACAGATAGAAATACTATTGAACTTGATGACTTTACTAATTTTCAACAATCAGCTAAAAACTTAATGCCAAATCGCTGGTCGTTCTTCGGACAGTTATCCAAACCTTTGACACCAGCGATCAATACATCATTCTCAGGGATTTATGCTTATGAACTTCAGGGTGTTTATTTAATTCCCCAAGTTAGTTATAGCATTGCTCAAAACTGGGACTTTGATTTGTTAGCCCAAGTGTTTTATGGAAAACAAGAAGACAGTTTTGACAATATTGCTAATTCTATATTTCTATGGTTTCGGTGGAGTTTTTAAGACTCTTTATTTTTTTCTACCAATCTAAAGCCTTCACCATGTATATTGACAATTTCTACATTTTCATCTTTACTAAGATATTTTCGGAGTTTGGCAATATATACATCCATACTACGAGAAGTGAAATAGTTGTCATCACGCCAAATTTTTGTCAATGCCAACTCACGAGGCATTAAGTCATTTATGTGTACTGCTAACATTTGAAGTAGTTTATTTTCTTTCGGAGACAATTTTTGAGGTTCACCTCCTTTATAAATTAATTGGCGTAATTTAGAGTTTAAGAAAAAATCACCTATCGTAAACTCAAATATTTCTTCATTTTTTCCAACTTCATTTTCTTTACGCTTAAAAATAGCTTTTATTTTATAAAGTAAAACTTCAGAATCAAAAGGTTTGGTTAAATAATCATCTGCACCTGCTTGATAACCTTTTAAGACATCTTCTTTCATCGTTTTTGCTGTTAAAAAGATAATAGGTATTTGTGTATTTTTCTTTCTGATGTCCTGTGCCAAAGAAAATCCATCCTTGCGTGGCATCATTACATCTAATATACAAAGATCGTAATCATTATTTTTAAAAAACACA
>JAUVBX010000060.1 GCA_030590985.1 Lutibacter sp.
ATATACAATCTTAAGGTGGTTATAGCAATAGGGCTCACCTCTTCCCATCCCGAACAGAGAAGTTAAACCTATTAGCGCCGATGGTACTGCAACTTGTGGGAGAGTAGGTCGCCGCCTTTTTTATCATACAGAAATCCTGTTACTTAACGTAATGGGATTTTTTGATGCTAATAAATTTGTAAGTCTAAATAGGTAAAATAGAAAAATTAAATCTTATTCCACTTCAAAAGTAGTTCCTTCAACTGCTAATAGTGTATGTTTAAATACTTTTTGTGCTTCTTTCTGAAATTTAGGTAATATTCTATAACGGTTAGAATAATGGCCTAATAGTAAAATTTTAACTTCTGCTAAAGCAGCAATCTTACCTGCTTGTAGTGCAGTGCTGTGTCCTGTTTTGGTAGCTAATTGTTCTTTATCAGTTAAAAAGGTAGATTCATGATATAACAGGTTTACATTTCTAATCAGATTTACAATACTTTCGTGGTAGGCTGTATCGCTACAATAGGCATAACTTAACGGAGTGTGTGGAGAAAATGATAACAATTCATTTTTTATTATACTGCCATCTTTTTTAACAAAGTCTTTACCCTTTTTAATATTGTAATAATCACAAGTTTCAATTTCTGGATACTTTCCAACAGCTTCAATATCTAGTTTCCGTAAAGTTGGCTTTTCTTTAAATAAGAAACCATTAGTATAAATTCTATGATTAAGAGGAATAGTATGTACTGTTACTTTTTTATCTTCATAAATAAGCTCACTATTTGCACTATTTAATTCATGAAATATAATAGGATAACCAATTCTTGATTGAGAAAATTTCATTTGTAATTTAATGATTTCTTGTAAACCTTTTGGACCATATATGTGTAATTCTTTCTCTCTGTTTAAAAGTCCAAATGTAGAAATCAATCCAATAAGTCCATAATAATGATCACCATGCAAATGTGAAATGAAGATATGCTTAACTTTAGCAAAGCTTATTTTATATTTTCGCATTTGAACTTGTGTTCCTTCACCACAATCAATTAAAAAGTGATGATTTCTTATTTGTAATATTTGCGAAGTAGGGTGTGCGTTTACTCTGGGAGTAGCTGAATGACAACCTAAAATAGTAAGCTTTAAACTCATAATACAACGAGACGTTTAGAGATTACTTCTGTATCAGTTTGCAGACTGTATATATACATCCCAGGATTTATATTTTTTTTGTAAAAAATAAATTCATTTTTTCCAGAAACACTTATAAAATGTATTTTGAATACACCTATACCAAGTACATTTTTGACTTCAAAGCTAAGATTTTGCTTAATAGAAGAAACAAATATAATATTTGATTTTTGTTCAAATGGATTTGGATATGCGTAAACCTGACTAATAGTTTTTTTTAAATATTTCCGGTAAAATTTATCGATAGATTCACTTTCTTGTCCAAAAAAAGACAAAGCAAATGTCAATAATATTAATAAAAATAAATTTTTAATCATAGGGGATATGGTTAAAATCTAAAATCCTAAATCTCTTCCAATTTCATCCATTTCAATAATATCTAGGGCTTCTATCATAGTTGGCGCCACAACTAATTCATTTGGTAATGTATCTATGTTAATACCGTGAGCAATAATTACAAAGCTAGTACCTTTATCGATATGTGCCTTAGCAGTGTTTAAAAATACTAAAATTTCTGAAACTTTATTAATTACAATGTTACTTAGGTCAACAATAACATTTTTACTTAACAAGTTAGGATAATCTTTTTGGAAAAGAGTAAAAAAATCCCTTATACTTTCTTGTTTTGGTCCGACGATGATGTTTTTTTCTTTATTCATAATTTCAAACATGGTTATTATCTTTTAATTTGTTGGGCTAATAAATACACAATTGCCATTCTGGTGGCAACTCCATTTTCAACTTGATCTAAAATAATTGAATGTCCAGAATCAGCAACATCGCTTGTTATTTCGACTCCGCGATTTATAGGACCTGGATGCATTACAACAATTTTCTTACCAAGTTTACTTAATAGATGCATATTTACCCCATATAGTTGCGCGTATTCTCGTGTAGATGGGAAATATTTTACGTCCATACGTTCGTGTTGTACACGTAAAATATTTGCGACATCGCACCACTGTAATGCTTTTTCAAGATTGTACTCTACTTCAATTCCTAAAGAGGCAATGTGTTTAGGGATTAAAGAAGGAGGTCCACATACTTTTACTTTAGCACCAAGTAAGAGCAGTGCATAAATATTTGATAAGGCAACTCTTGAGTGTAATACATCACCAATAATTACAATTTTTTTTCCAGTAATATCTCCTAATTTTTCCCGTATAGAGTAGGTGTCTAAAATTGCTTGTGTAGGATGTTCATGAGTTCCGTCTCCAGCATTGATAATCTTAGCATCTACATGTTGCGATAAAAATTTAGCAGCACCTACCATAGGATGACGCATCACAACCATGTCTACTTTCATTGCCAAAATATTATTAACCGTATCGATAAGTGTTTCACCTTTTTTTACGGATGATTGGCTTGCAGAAAAATTAATTACGTCAGCAGAAAGTCGTTTTTCTGCCAGTTCGAAAGAAAGTTTTGTACGTGTACTATTTTCAAAAAACAGATTAGCGATTGTTATATCACGTAATGATGGAACTTTTTTAATGGGGCGATTAATAACTTCTTTGAAATGATCGGCGTTTTCAAATATTAAATGTAGATCCTCTTTTTTTAAGTTTTTAATACCGAGTAAATGCTGTACACTTAATTGTTTCATTTTTAATTTGATTTTTGAATAAGAGAAATGACATTTTTTGATTTATTCTTATACCATTCGACATTAACTTTTTCATTATTAACGGCATCTACTTGCTTACCTAAATAGGTGGGTTGGATGGGTAAATTCCTACTAAAACGGCGATCAATTAGCACCAATAATTCGATATCTGAGGGACGTCCATAAGATTCAATGGCGGTAAGAGCAGCTCTAATACTTCGCCCCGTAAAAAGAACATCATCTATTAGTACAACTCTTTTATTCTCTAATATGGTATTAATAGAAGTTGTATTTGCTTGTAAGGGTTCTTCACGACGTCTAAAATCATCTCTATAAAAAGTAATATCTAATTGACCAGTAACAAGATTAGTCAATTTGTTTTCATTTTGTAAAATGGTTTGTAAACGGTTTAAGACGTAAATACCACGAGGTTGAATTCCTATTAATACAGTATTTGAGAAATCACCGTGATTTTCTACCAGTTGGCATGCTAAACGGTTTAGGATGATGTCAATTTCCTTTGAATTCAATAAATTTTTATTGTCCATAGAGTTTAACTTCTTTGGAAAACAAAGTTACATATTTATTGGAATATTATTTTAAAGTAAATAAAAAGTTTCTTACAACTAATTGTTAATAACTGCATTGATTTTCTCCCAAAGCTCATTGTCAAATAGTGATAAAGTAAGATTCTCTTCATAAGCTGATTCTCCCATTCTAATAATTACAATTTTTTCACTTGGCACTACATAAATACGTTGATCATTTTTGCCCATTGCAGCAAACATATCTATAGGGGCATTTGGGACCAAACTTCCATTAAAAAGTATTTGAGTTTGAGGTATCATATAACTTGATTTACCATTCAGCCACCATAAATAACCGTAAGAAAAGTTTAATTGTTGCGAAGTATTTGTTAAATCATGAACAAAAGTATTATCTTCGATAATTTCTGATTCATTCCATATAAAATCATTTAAAGCCAATAATCCAAAACGAGCCATACTCCTTGTTGTACTATAGTATATTTCTAAGTTTCCAAGTGTTAACCAAAAACCATTCATTCCAATTTTGTCTTGTAGTTTTAGAGTGAAGTAATCTCTAAAACTTTGGTTTGTAGCTTCACTTATAAGTTGCTGTAATAAGGTATAGGGTCCGTTGTGGTATGCCCAACGAGTTCCAGATTCAGCAAGATATTCTAAACAATTAGAGTCATAACAAAAAGGATCTTCAACTCCATCGTTTAAACCTGTTGTCATTGTAAGTTGATGACGTATTTTGATTGCTGATTCTTGAGTTTGAGTTGTACTAGTCCAGCCACTTCCCAAATAATCAGAAGTTGAATCATCAATAGATAAAAAGTTTTCATCTTGTGCAATTCCGACTACAGTAGCTGTTAAAGTTTTAGCTGCTGATGCCCAATACCAATTTGAGCTTTGTGAATGTCCGTTAAAATACTTTTCAATCACAATTTTACCATTTTTAAGAATTATAAAACCTTTAGTGTCTTTTTCATCTAGAAAAGTTGTTAATTCAGATAGATTTGTTTCATTAAAACCAGCATCTGCAAGAGACATAGTTTCCCAAATATTTTGTGAAACTGAGGGGAAATACATGTCATCTATGGGGGCAGGTTCTGTAGAAGTAGACTCATCCTTGCAAGAATAGATTAATACGATACTTAATAGCAAATAAAAAAAGAATTTCATTTAATGGGGTTTGATAATGATATAATAGGTTTTGACTATAAAAATACAATTTGGTTTAATCTGGCAATTTTTAAATAACTATTTTTACTGATTTCTCTGTCTATTAGCTTCGAATATCAATATTCCTGCTGCTACAGAAACATTCATAGAATCAATTTTTCCTTGCATAGGAATAATAATACTTTGAGTAGCATTTTTTAGCCATTCATTAGATAATCCTGTGGCTTCAGTACCTACCACAATAGCAGTAGACTTTTTAAAATCTTGTGTATGATAGACTAGGGCGTTATTTTTAAGAGCTGCACAATAAATAGCAATATTTTTCTTTTTTAAATAGGAAATTATTTCAGTACTGCTACCCGTGGCAATTTGATTGGTAAATATACAACCAACGCTCGAACGAATAATATTCGGATTGTATAAATCTGTAGTTGAGTTGGCAATGAGTACGGCATCTACATTTGCAGCATCTGCTGTTCGTAGGATTGCTCCAATATTACCTGGTTTTTCGGGAGATTCGGCGACTAAAATTAAAGGATTTATATTATTAATAATTAGATTTTCAATACTATGATTTTTAGTTTTAACCATAGCAATAACTCCTTCTGTACTATTGCGATAAGCAAGCTTTTGATAGATTTCTTGTGTTATTTCAATAAAATCAATAGATGGGTTAGTAATTGTTTTTACTAATTCTTTTAATTCAATAATTTTTGAGACGTAAAAAATTTGTTTAATCGAATAACCACCAACAATGGCTAAGTTAATTTCACGTAGACCTTCAACGACAAAAAGTCCTGTTTTTTTTCGTTCCCGAGATTTATTTTGCAACTTAATAAGTTGTTTGATAAGTGGGTTTTGTAAGCTAGAAATTTCTTTATTCATTTTTAGTGCTTGTTTTTCACCAAATACCCCACCATGGCATTATAGCTGTCAATACCATCTTTTTGTCTATTAGCTTTTAAATAAGCATCATAAAAACGTTTGAAATAGGGCTCTATTGGATTTTGATAAGAATCCCAAAAGTCACGATTTGTTTGAATGTTTTTAAGAACTCCAAAGTGTAGTTTATCCAAATTTTCTTTATATAAATCTTTGTCATATTGTGCTAAACTATAAAGCAAATGTTGAACGGCCAAAAGCTCACCAGAAAAACGAAAATACATATCTTCGCTATTCTTACAAGCTAAATACCCAATATAATTTGCCTCACCTTCTGATGCATAACCTAACTGATGTGCCATTTCGTGACAAGACGTAATTGGAAAAATAGATTTTGGAATTTTTTTGTTAACCTGTGATTCACTCGTAAAGGGATTTAAATAGCCAGAAAATCCCATATAACTCAAAGGGGTACTTAGCAATGAGCTTTTTATTGATTTTCTTTTAAAACTCAAATTTATACTATCAAGATATAATTGTTTGTACTCATTACTTGCCATCTTATACATTTTCCTTCTTTTATAGGGTATTTCAATTGCATTAGAATCATTTTGAACTATTAATTGATGTATGGCATTGAGTTTATTAATATGCTGTTGGGTAGTTTTAATTAATTCTTCTGTTGTGTATTCTAGACTATTTATTCCTATACGTTTATGAAGCGGAAGACGATAATAGTTAAAACCCCATAACAGGTGAAAAGCAAAAAAAACAATTGAAATAAAAGCCCCTAAACTATATAGATGCTCCTTGAAAGGAGACATATGTGTTTGTATCAGAAGCCAAACCCATCTTAAAAAAACAAGTAGTAACAAGAAGTATAAAATATCACCTATTGAAATAGGAATCCATCCTAACAACCTCCTTAAAAATCTAGAAATAGCAGGGTATATCCCATTTGAATAATTTCTTTCAATCCATTCAGGTTTTCTAGAAATAAAGCCTACAAATAGTATTTGCAGAATTAAAAAAGTACTGAGTACTTTGTTGGTTATATAGTTATTCACGTTTGTATAAAAATATGTTGCAAATTACAAAATAATATGATTTTTTTAAACGTTTTATTATAAAAGAGGGTGCTATTAACATTTTGATGGAGTTTATTAACATGCTTATAAACATCCTGTGTAAAATTAAAAGAGAGTAGAAAATATAAAAACTGAAAACGAAACACTACTTTTGTCCAATGGAAAATATTAAACCACAAAATCAAACTTTTAAGAAAAAAGGAACTATTGTTTCTTTAGAAAAAGGAAAATTACCACCTCAAGCTTTAGACCTAGAAGAAGCTGTTTTAGGGGCAATGATGATAGATAAGGAAGCTATTGATACAGTGATTGATATTTTACATCCTGATGTATTTTATAAAGAACAACACACACTTATATATAATGCATTGTTTCAACTGTTTCAAGAATCACAACCTACTGATCTATTAACAGTTTCAGAACAGATGCGAAAAGATGGGACTTTAGATGCTATTGGAGGTGATTATTATTTGGTCAATCTAACCCAAAAAGTTGCTTCAACTGCTCACGTAGAATATCATGCCCGAATTATTTTAGAAAAATATATTAAACGTAGTTTGATTGGTATTTCTAGTGAAATTATTGAAGACGCTTATGATGAGACTGCCGATGTATTTGGTCTTTTAGATGGAGCAGAAGCTAAATTATTTGAAATCTCTCAAGGGAATCTTAAAAAGAGTTCGGAAGATGCACAAACCCTAGTGTCACAGGCGATTAAAAAGATTGAGGAAATTGCTAAACATGAAGGAATGAGTGGTGTCCCGTCTGGTTTTACAAAAATTGATGCTTTAACGGCTGGTTGGCAAGCGTCTGACCTAGTGATTATTGCAGCTCGACCTGGTATGGGTAAAACAGCTTTTGTGATGTCAATGGCTAAGAATATGGCTATAAATTTTGATATACCAGTTGCAATTTTTTCTTTAGAGATGTCATCTGTACAGTTAATTACTAGGATGATCTCTAGTGAAACAGGTTTAACATCTGAAAAGTTACGAAAAGGAAATTTATTACCACACGAATGGGAACAACTCAATGTTAAAATTAAAAATTTAACTAAAGCACCTATATATATTGATGACACACCTTCATTATCAATTTTCGATTTGCGGGCTAAAGCACGTCGATTGGTGTCACAACACGGTGTAAAAGTCATTATTATTGATTATTTACAACTGATGACCGCAGCTGTAAATAATAAATCTGGCAATAGAGAACAAGAAATTTCTACTATTTCGCGAAACTTAAAAGCTTTAGCAAAAGAACTTAGCGTACCCGTAGTAACTTTGTCTCAGTTATCACGAGCCGTTGAAACTCGTGGTGGTGTAAAACGTCCTTTGCTTTCCGATTTGCGTGAATCAGGAGCCATTGAGCAAGATGCCGATATTGTATCCTTTATTTATCGACCTGAGTATTATGGTTTAGTAGAATGGGATGATGAAGAAAGAACACCATGTGCTGGACAAGCCGAATTTATTTTTGCGAAACATCGTAATGGTGGTTTAGATAATATTAAATTAAAATTTACGGGTCACTTAGCACAGTTTTCCGATTTAGAGGAAGGATTCACTACTTCATTTACTTCTAAGATGAATGGAGATGATATTATTCCAGATAGTGCTAAAAATGCTGATCCTTCACAAGCTTTTGATGAAGGTGATGTGCCTTTCTAATTTAAGTATCTAAACAAAATTAGTTTAACATTCTAGAATTAGGTTTTGCCTTTGCAGTAAAGTAATACGAATTCATTACATTTGTTTTTTTATTAAATGAAAAAAAATTCACTTATAATAATTTTACTTTTCTGGAGTTTACAATCTCTAGCAAGTTTTATATTAATACCTATGGATGCTGTTACCCAAAAACAGCATTTGAAAGCCTATGGTATAACTTATTGGTCGTTAGAACGAGGACATAAAGTAAAGTGGTTACTCAATTATGAAGGAGGATCTTTTTTACTGGAAGATGATATCGAGACACAAAAAGAATGTCAAATAAGGGGAGTCACTTTTGAAGTAATTTCAGATACAAAAGCAACGGAAATATTAGAATTAATTAGTAGTCCATCACAAAATATGGAGGCTGTCTTATTAGAAAAAGCTCCTAAAATTGCCGTTTATTCCCCAAAAGGAAAAAAACCGTGGGATGATGCTGTAACCATGGTATTAAACTATGCCGAAATTCCGTTTGATATAATTTACGATGCAGAAGTTTTAGCCGATAAGTTATTGCTTTATGAATGGTTGCATTTGCATCATGAGGATTTTACAGGACAATATGGTAAATTTTATGCGGCTTATCGCACCTTTCCTTGGTATATAAATAGCAAAAAAGATGCGGAAATACTCGCCAAAGAATTAGGATATGAGAAAGTGTCTCAAGAAAAATTAGCTGTAGCAAAAAAAATTAGAGATTATGTAATTGGTGGTGGTTTTATGTTTGCAATGTGTTCAGCTGCTGATAGTTTTGATATAGCTTTAGCTGCTGAAGGAGTTGATATATGTGAAACTATGTTTGATGGAGACCCAAGTGAGGCCAGTTATCAAAGTAAAATTGATTTTAATAGAACTTTTGCATTTAAAGATTTTAAATTAGAAAGAAGTCCGATGATCTATGAATTTTCATCGATTGATATGACTCGAAAACGTAGGATTATCCGAACATCAGATTATTTTTCTTTGATGAATTACTCTGCAAAGTGGGATCCAATACCAACTATGTTATGCCAAAATCATACAATGTTAGTAAAAGGTTTTATGGGCCAAACAACTTCTTTCGACCCAAATACTATAAAGGCAAATGTATTAGTAATGGGTGAAAATAAAACCAATGGAGAAGCACGTTATATTCACGGTGTTAAAGGCAAAGGCATGTGGACCTTCTATGGAGGACATGACCCTGAGGATTATAGCCATAGAGTAGGGGATCCTAAAACCGAATTAGAGCTACATCCAACCTCACCTGGTTATAGATTAATCTTAAATAATGTATTATTTCCAGCTGCTAAGAAAAAGAAGTTAAAGACTTAGGCTATTATTTTTCAAATTGTTATATTCGCAAATTAACACATAACCTTCCTGAAATTATGCAAAAATATTTTATTTTATTAGTCTTATTTACAGCTTCAATTTTTGTAAATGCTCAAAGTAATAAAGCAGACTTAGTTTTATCAAATACTGATGAAAGTTTTATTAACTTTACTTTTCAATCTTATGATTTTCAATCTGTAGAAACACCACAAGGTGAAGCTTTTGTAATTGCAGCAGAAAATATGAATGCCATTCTAGAAAAAGGGGCACCTGATCTTCCAAAATTTACCGAATCAATAATTATTCCTGATTTGGCACTGATGCGTATTGAGATATTATCATCTAGATATACTGAAATTGAAAATGTAAGTATTGCCCCTTCAAAAGGCAATTTTAC
>JAUVBX010000074.1 GCA_030590985.1 Lutibacter sp.
AAGATTATTCATCCTGTTTTTTCACTTGTTTTAAGAAGGTATTTTGGTATGGAAAGACCGATGTATCAAGATGAAGAAAGTATTAGAGGCGATTGGCAAATAGTAAAACATTCCCTAAAACATCTAGATCCTCTCAATCGATATTTAGACGACACTCTATTACAATGGGCAGTTTCTGATTCGTATACATATAGATATTTTGAACCAGAAAATGGCGAAAAAGGAACTTATGTGTCTGATCCTGTACCCGATGGATTTATTGAATACTGTGGACTTTCAATAATACTACGGAATCATTCTTTTTTTAATATTGAAAGGGATAAAGGTTAATTCATAATAATCTTTATCATAGAAACAACTATCTAAATCCCATAATCATTAAAATCATGGAATTAGGTATTGTTTGCTAAACTTTGCAATCATATATTTGTATTTGTATTATTTACCCCCTTAATACCCCTAAATATGAAGATACAAAGCAAAAAGCAATTTCCTTTAGTAAATGTAAAACAAGTTGTTGAAAGTGAAATTAAAATACTTACTGACAAGGCTTTTTATTTCAAAATAAACACAAACAAAACTATTGACTATGCGAATCATGAGTTTAGTAAAATAAGTGGTTATGAAGCTTATGAATTAATTGATGAACCCATATCTACATTATTTCATTCCGATATGCCAAAAGTGATTCTGACGGTGCTTCAAGAACGTTTAGAAAATGGGAAATCAATGCAAGTTATTCAAAAGTATAGAGCAAAGAACAATCAATTTTTTTGGCTTTCTAGTATATATTCTGCTAAAATAGATAGCGAAGGTGTTATAACAAATTACACCTGTGAAAGTGTACCTATTTCTCCTATTATTACAGAAAAAATTAAACATTTATACAGTATTCTTTCAAAAATTGAATCTAAAATGAAAGATACTGAAGCTGCAAAAAAATATTTAATCGGTTATTTAGAAACTCTAAACACAACATATAATGTTTTTATAAAAAATATGTGTGATAATTCAAAAACAGAAGCAGCACAATCACACGAAACAAAAGATTTGATTTTAAAAAAGATACAAGAACAAAATAGAGTTTCAAAAAATAAACAACAGGTTTCATACTCAAAAAGAAATACAGTAACTATTAAGCATGATTTTATCAAGGATGAAAATGTTCTTAAACAAAGAGCTTAAGACACTAGAATATTAGTCTAAAAGAATTAAAACCCAATGATCGTAAACTTTCATTGGGTTTTAATTTAAATTTTAGATTAGTAATTATAACAAATACCACAAAAACAACAGGGGAATAATAAAGCCTAAAGCAGTATAAATACCTCCTCGACCCCACATTCCTTTTTTGCCTTTTACCATAAAAAATGAGGTGATAGCAAATAAAATTAAAGCCCCAGCAAAAGCATCTGAAAACCACATCCACCATTTATGGGGATTGTAATGCAAAAAATTAGATTCATAAAAAGCAAAACGTTTTTTTAAATATTCCGCACGCCCATTACCAGAAGTCGTGTTTACTATAATGGATGAACCGCCTTTTAAAAAGATTTTAATCCGATTTTCTTGTGGATAGTAGTGTTTTTTATAAACCGCTTTCGGAGCAACTTCCGCTAATAATAATTTAATATTATTTTTAATAGCTGCATTTTTGGTTAGTGGAATCTCCGTTTTAAATCGATCTACTTCCACTGAATAATTAGGATTCCAATCACCCATGTGGTTTAAAGCAATACCCGATAAACCATAAATTAAGGTCGTCCCGATAAAAAAATAACCGATATCTCTGTGAAGAATTCTACTCCACTTACGAAGTGTTTTCATATGTTTAAATTATACCGCAAACCTACCTACCAATAAGGTAGGAGACAAAGACGCAAAGTTTTTTAATTATTCTTTTGATTCTTCTTCATTAGTTTCTTCTGTTACTTCATCTACTTTATGAGAAATATAATCTAAAGAGTAAAATGATAAGTGGTTAACATTCGCTTCTTTCATTTCATCTCTATAATCTTGGAGGTGTTGCATTTTTTCGTCATAAACATCTTTACTATCTGTCCCTTCTTTATGATTTTGAATATGATCCTCTTCTTTCTGCAAAAGATAAGCTTCATCAACTCTAAATTCTGTAACCACACCATTAACAGTTATTTCACTTCCTACTAAAGCATCGTCAAAACGAGTCTCGCTTTCAATATGTACATCACCCTCATCATTTACTAATAATATTTTTTTTCCACCGTGTTTACATACATGATCTACGATACCTTTTACTTGAACTTCTTTAGCAACCCATTCACCAGCTTTGCTATCGAAATCAGCTAAAGCTATAAGAGGTTTTTCAATTGATTTTTCTGTAACTTCAGTGTTATCAGTTGCTATTTCGTCTGTTTTTTTTGTAGCATCAGCACAAGAGATTGTCAAAGCAATTATACCGAAAATAAGAATGAATTTTTTCATGATTTAATTATTTTTTAATGAAGCTTCAAAATTACAAATTCTTACGGATTCTGTAATATTTATTACATTAAATATTTGAATTTTATTACTTTTGTCTATAATTATTAAAAAATTGCAAAGAAAATTTAAATCATATGAGTTGGACATTTATACCCGAACCGAATCCTAAAAAAATTGCTGTCTTAGCAAAAGCTTTACAAGTTGACTCTACTATTGCCAAAATATTAGTACAAAGAGGCATTGAAACCTATGAACAGGCAAAAGCTTTCTTTCGTCCTAGTCTAGAAAACTTACACAATCCATTCTTGATGAAAAACATGGATACGGCAGTAGAAAGAATTCAAAAAGCTATTTCAAAAAAAGAAAACATCTTAATATATGGCGATTATGATGTAGATGGTACAACTTCAGTCGCACTCGTTTCAAAGTTTTTAAAAACAAAACAGCACAACATTGGCACCTATGTACCTGACCGAGATAATGAAGGTTATGGTATTTCTTTTAAAGGGATAGATTTTGCTGATGATAATGGTTTTTCTCTTGTCATAGCATTAGATTGTGGTATAAAAGCAAATGATAAGATTGATTATGCCAATAAAAAGAATATTGATTTTATTATTTGTGATCACCATACTCCTGGAAAAAAACTTCCTGAAGCAGTTGCAATACTCAACCCTAAACAAAAAGATTGTGACTATCCCTATAAAGAATTAAGTGGTTGTGGTGTCGGATTTAAATTAATTCAAGCACTTAGCCAAAAAGAAGGAATAGGCATTGAAAAATTAATACCTTATCTTGATTTTGTGGCTACCAGTATTGCTGCTGATATTGTTCCAATGACTGGTGAAAATAGGGTTTTATGTTACCATGGATTAAAAGTAATAAATGAAAATCCGAGTATTGGTATTGCTGCTTTAAAAAATACCGCTTATGACAAAGAAACGCTTACCATAACCGATGTTGTCTTCGGAATAGCGCCGCGAATCAATGCAGCTGGACGTTTAAAACATGCCAATTATGCTGTTGAAATATTAATAGAGAAAGACGAAAAAAAAGCTCATGAAATGGCAGTTGCCATAAATGAAATCAATACAGACCGGAAAGATTTAGATAAACAAATTACCCAAGAAGCTTTAGCTCAAATAAATACTCAAAAAATACAAGATGCCTATACAACAGTAGTATACAACAAAAATTGGCACAAAGGAGTTATTGGTATTGTCGCTTCTCGTTTGATAGAAACCCATTATCGACCCACAATAGTTTTTACTAAAAGTAGTGAATTTTTAACTGCTTCTGCTCGTTCGGTTAAGGGTTTTAATTTATACAATGCACTCGAAGCCTGTAATGAATATATTGAGCAATGGGGTGGTCATAAATATGCAGCAGGTTTACGTATTAAACCAGAAAACCTAAAAGCCTTTCAAAAGCAATTTGAAGAGGTTGTGAAAAAAACCATCAAACCAGAACTAAGATTACCTGAATTACGTATAGACACTGAAGTGTTTTTATCAGATGTTTCTTTAAAATTTTATAGAATTCTAGAACAAATGGCTCCCTTTGGTCCAGGAAATATGCATCCTGTATTTGCTGCTTCTGGACTACGTGACAACGGTATGGGGCGTAAAGTAGGAGCTGATCAAAGCCACCTAAAATTAAATATAATTGAAGGTACAGATCCAAAAACTTATAACGGTATTGCCTTTGGTTTGGGTGAAATGTATTCTACAATCCAAAAACCTTTTAAAGCAGTTTTTACCATCGATGAAAATCACTGGAATGGAAATGTATCCCTACAATTAAAAATTAAGGATATAAAACAAGATTTATAACCTGTTTTTGATAGGCTTCGTTTGTTTTTTAGGTTTATTTTTTAAACAATGTTTCTTTATCTTAGCCGTTTTAAATCTGAATTCTTATACACATGACTGCCAATAAACAAAAAGAATCACAGCTTACTGAGATGCTATTCATTTTAGATAATGAAGAAACACAAGTTAAGGTTCCAAAATCAACAACTATTTTAGATGCTGCTTTGGGTGCTGGCTTAGATGCTCCTTTTTCTTGCCAAGGAGGATTTTGTACGAGTTGCGTTGCTGTTTTATCAGATGGAAAAGCTACAATGGAGGAGAATACCACTTTAAATGATGATGAAATAGCTGAAGGAAAAACGCTAACCTGTGTTACAAGAGTTGCTACAGATAAGCTTACTATTAATTTTGATATATAAACAATTTGATGACTTTTGATAACATAAAAGAAGCAATTATTATAGGGGTTATTTTAGCTTTTATGATTGGTCCTGTTTTTTTTATGTTAATCCAGACCAGTATTCTCAAAGGTTTTAGAGCCGCTTTTTCTTTTGATTTAGGAGTAGTTTTCGGAGATGCTGTTTTTCTGTTTTTAGCTTATTTTGGTAGTCGATCCATTTTATCAAATATTGAAAATAATCCTTTATTGTTTAAAGTTGGAGGAACTATTTTAGTAATCTATGGTTTGGTAACTTTCTTCAATAACAAACAAAAACAGATTATTCAAGATGAAACTCTAGTGGTTGCCCAGAAATCAAACTATATTCATCTTTTCCTTAAAGGTTTCTTTCTCAATATAATCAATGTAGGAGTCTTGGGGTTTTGGTTCGGAATGATTGTTATTTATAGTGCTAATTTTCAAATGAATGAAGCTAAAATTTTTAGATTTTTTATGATGGTCTTGTTAACCTATCTGATTGTAGACATTGGAAAAATACTCTTAGCTAAAAAATTACGCGATAAGATGATCCCTTCAACTATATATAAAATGAAGCGAATTATGGGTATCATCTTAATAATATTTGGATTGGTTTTATTTTCTAAAGATTATATCCCTGATGACAAAATTCCTCTAAAAGGAGTCATTAATAAATATACACAAAAGTAAATATTGAAAATATGATAAGTAAATTACCAAAGACCGAAACCTCCATTTTTGCGGTTATGTCAGGATTGGCAAATCAACATAATGCGATCAATCTATCTCAAGGTTTTCCAGATTTTGAAGTTTCTAAAGAACTCATTGATCTAATCTATCAAAAAATGAAGGAGGGTAAAAATCAATATGCTCCTATGCCTGGTGTTCTAGAATTACGGGAATCTCTAGCAACAAAAATTGAAAATATCTATGGATTAAAAGTTAATCCAGAAACAGAAATTACCATAACAGCCGGTGCAACACAAGCTCTTTTTACAGCTATTACCGCTTTTGTAGGGCAAGGTGATGAAGCCATAATCTTTGAACCTGCCTACGATTCTTATGCTCCAGCCGTTAAGCTCAATGGTGGTATTCCAAAATACATTTCATTAGAATCACCTCATTTTAAAATCGATTGGAATCAGGTAAAAGACTTAATTTCTGATAAGACAAAGATGATTATCGTCAATACACCTAATAACCCAGGTGGTTTTGTGTTTGAAGAAACTGACATGAAACAATTGGAGGAATTAACGAGAGATACAGAAATAATTGTGATTAGTGATGAAGTCTATGAACACATTATATTTGATAGTTTACTTCATCAATCAGCTCTTAAGTTTTCGGAATTATACCAACGAACAATCGCTGTTTATTCATTTGGAAAGACTTTTCATGCAACTGGTTGGAAAATGGGTTATGTGGTAGCACCTGAATACCTGATGAAAGAATTTAGGAAAGTGCATCAGTTTAATGTTTTTTGTGTTAATACACCTATACAATACGCACTTGCTGAATACCTAAAAGTTGAAAACAATTATCTTTCTTTGCCTAGCTTTTACCAACAAAAAAGAGACTTTTTTGTAAACAGATTACCTAACTCACGTTTTAAAGTCATACCAACACACGGCACCTATTTTCAGTTATTAGATTATAGTGCTATTTCTGACAAACCAGAGTTTGAATTTGCACAATGGATGACCATAGAAAAAGGCTTGGCATCTATACCTGTATCTTCATTTTATCACGATAAAAAGAATCAACAAATATTGCGTTTTGCTTTTCCAAAAGAAGAAGAAACTTTAGAAAAAGCGGTGGCTATTTTAAATAAAATTTAAATCTATTATGATAAAACTAGCCTTAATACAAACTGACTTAGTTTGGGAAAACATCCAAGAAAATTTAGACAAATTCGATACTCTGTTACAAGATTTAAAGACTGATACTGATATTGTGATTTTACCTGAAGTATTTTCTACAGGTTTTGCATTAAATCCATCTAATTTTGAAAAACCCGTTGGCAAAAAAGCTTTTAATTGGTTAAAAAATAAAGCAATTTCACTAAAAAAAGTACTGGTAGCAAGCATTTTATTTGAGGAAAACAAAAAATATTATAATCGTATGTTTTGGATACGCCCTGATGGAAGCTTTGATTATTATGACAAAAGACATTTGTTTCAAATGGGCGACGAACATAAAGTGATGACTGCAGGAGACAAACATGTGATTGTGTCTTATAAGGGCATGAGGTTTATGCTACAAATATGTTATGATTTACGTTTTCCTGTATGGGTAAAAAATAAGTATGACAAAAAAACTGATTCACATGATTATGACGCACTAATCTATATTGCTAACTGGCCAACAATTAGAAAACATGCTTATATGTCTTTATTAAAAGCACGAGCTATTGAAAATCAATCTTATGTTGTTTGGGTTAATAGAATCGGTGTAAACAATGAATATGTTTCCCATTCTGGGGATACACAAGTTGTAGATCATTTTGGAAATATTCAAGATCAAATGCCCAAAAATAAAGATGGGATTCTCTATTCGAGTTTAAAATTAAATAGTTTAACAAAATATAGAAAAGATTATAAAATTGGATTAGATTGGGATGAATTTATAGTTAAATAACTAGAACAGGGTCTGTCTATTTTCTTCTCAAATAAAATGAAATCTAAATTATATCAGCTTGTTTCAATTATTAAACCCCTTTTTTATAACTTTACCACGTCCAAATTAATATTAAATACAAAAGCAATGAAACATCTATTTTTACTTTTACTTTTACCTTTCAGTTTACTAAATTACTCTCAAGAATTTACTGATATTAATGCTAATATCATTCAAGTGTTTTTTGGGGCTTCAGCGTGGAGTGATTTTAATAATGATGGGAATATTGACCTTATAATTGCAGGTTCTGAATCTTCAAATTCATCAACAACAAAACTCTATAGTAGTGATGGGAGTTCTTTTACTGAAATTACAGGAACTGGTTTCCCAGATGTCACTTTAGGAGCAATGGAATGGGGTGATTTTAATAATGATGGTTTCCCAGATTTATTAATACAAGGTTATACTGAAGTTGTAGAAGTGGCAGTAACTAAAATTTTTAAAAATAATGGCGATGGTACTTTCTCAGATATTATTGCCAACCTTCCTCAGGTATATCAAGGTGGACAAAGTTGGGTAGATTTTAATAATGATGGCTATTTAGATTTTGCACTATCAGGTTTTGAGGATGCTGCAGGAACATATATCACAAAGCTTTATAAAAACAATCAAGATGAAACCTTTTCAGAACTAAATTTGGTAAACCTTCCGGGCACTTTATTAG
>JAUVBX010000037.1 GCA_030590985.1 Lutibacter sp.
AAAAATCCAATATCAAATTTTTTATTACGGAGTATCAATATGATTCCTATTTATCGTATTAGAGATGGGGTAGATAGTATTCGAAGAAACCAAGAGATCTTTGAAGCTTGTCACAATGAATTTAAAAAAAATGGAAGTGTATTAATGTTTCCTGAAGGCAATCACGGATTACATCGTAGAGTTCGTCCTCTAACTAAAGGTTTTGCTCGTATTACCTTTGGGTATTTTGATAATTATCCTGATGCTGATCTACAAATTATTCCTGTAGGTTTGAACTACAGTAATATGCAAGAAAAAGGCAGCTCGGTATCCGTTTATTATGGTAAATCTATTCTAGTTCGTGATTTTTATAATCCTAACGATGAAAAAGAAGCTATTGATTTATTAAAAGAAACAGTTGATAGCGCTTTAAAAAAACTGACAACTCATATTGGAGACCTCGATAATCATGATACTATTGAACAAGTGTTAATCTATAAAGGAGTTGACTTTTTAGATCCATTTAACGCTAATCAAACAATTGAAAAAACAACAAATTGGGACATTTCTACTAAAAGTCCTGAAAAAACTAATTCACTTTGGAACTATTTAATCAAGTTAGCTTTTTCTGTAAATACTTTGATTCCTATTCTTATATGGCGTAGTTTAAAACAAAAACCAAAGGATATTGTACTTATTCCAACTTTTAGATTTGGGTTAAGTTTAGGCTTAATTCCTCTTTTTTATATCCTTCAAGGAGTTTTGATTGCTTTTTTAAGTGAACCTATGTGGGGTTTTATTTACTTTTTTAGTAGTATTCTTCTACTCTTACTTTACAAAAATAGTATTCAAACGGATAGTTTGACTACAAAACCTTCATGATTTCGTACATTAAAAACGGTATTGTCCTCAAAAAGTAGGTATTGTCCTTTCACTCCCGTTAGTTTTCCTTTATAATTTGGTGATTTTTCCAAATTTAAACTTTTAACCTTTGTAGGATATTGTTGTACTGGAAATTGGATAATTGTTTCATTATTATTTTCAATAAAATATTCTTTTACTTCTTCTGGTACGTATTTCTTGAGTTTATCTCTCCAATCAGCTAAATTTTCATCTTCAACTGAATTGGTCAACATTTTTCGCCAATTGGTTTTATCGGCTACAAATTCTTTTAAAACTACCTCAGCAATCCCTGCCAAATATCGATTAGGAACTTCAAGTATTTCTAGTGCTTCATGTGCTCCCTGATCAATCCATCTTGTAGGTATTTGACTTTTTCTTGTTACCCCAACTTTTACATTACTCGAGTTAGCAAGATAAACAACATGTGGTTTTAATTGGACTTGTTTTTCATACTCTAAATCTCGGTCAGCAATACCTAAATGAGCTTTACTCAATTCAGGACGCATAATCCAATCACCCGCTTGAGGTAAAGCATAAAAACAATCATAACAATAACCTTGTCTAAATATTTTCTTATCTTTTCCACAACCCATACATTGATAGTGCTCAAAGTTTATTTCAACCTCTTTTCCAATTAATTGATTTACATTGATAACATCTGAAACCATATCAAGATAATACTGAATTGGCTCAGTATGTTCTGTTTGCATTTTACGAAGTATTGACTTATAAGTCATAAGCATTAGTTACAGATTATAAGCCCTAAAGTACAAATAAATATTAATATTTAGAGTTCAATATCTAAATAAAAAAACGCTTCCAAAAAGGAAGCGTTTCTAAATATTTTAAAAAGAATTATAAAACTTACTCATTCTTATTGCGATGTTCTTCCAAATACTTTTTAGCATCATCACCTGTAAGAGTTTCTACATTGACCTCTTCATTTCCATCCTTATCGGTAGTTGTTGTTTCAATATTTACAGTTGTTACATCTTCTATGATTTCTACTTTTACTTCTTTTCGTATTTGTTTTGTAGTAGCATCTGCTGATAATTGTTCTTGTATAACAATTTCTTTAACCACATCATTAGTGTCTTGTGCTGTAGTTGCCATAGAATCAACTGCAATACTAGGTGCAATTACTAAAGCTACCACTGACATTAATTTTAATAAGATATTTAAGGATGGACCTGAAGTGTCTTTAAATGGATCACCAACCGTATCACCTACAACAGCTGCTTTGTGTAACTCTGAACCTTTTCCATATTCTACACCATCAACTGTTACACCATCTTCAACCATTTTCTTTGCATTGTCCCATGCTCCACCGGCATTAGATTGGAATATTGCCATCAATACACCTGTTACGGTTACACCGGCTAATAAACCACCTAACATTTCTGCACCTCCAATAAATCCGACTAAAACAGGACTTGCAATAGCTAAAATACCTGGTAAAACCATTTGCTTAATAGAAGCATCTGTAGAAATGGCTACACATTTTTGGTATTCTGCTTTTCCATCTGCTAAATCAAAAATGGCTCTATCTTCTTTAGTTGCTTTTGACATATCAGAATCATATTTTCTCATAATTACCAAAGCATTTTTTAATTCAGGAATGTCTTTAAATTGACGACGTACTTCTTGAATCATAGCCATAGCAGCTTTACCAACCGCTTTCATAGAAAGTGCTGAAAAAACAAAAGGCAACATACCACCAATAAATAATCCTGCCATTACATACGACTTAGAAATATCTATTGTATCAATTCCCGCTTGTAACATAAAAGCAGAGAATAAAGCTAGAGCAGTAAGTGCTGCAGAAGCGATCGCAAAACCTTTACCAATTGCAGCGGTAGTATTCCCTACTGCATCTAATTTATCCGTACGTTCTCTCACTTCTTTTGGTAATTCAGCCATTTCAGCAATTCCACCTGCATTATCAGAAATTGGCCCATAAGCATCAACAGCTAATTGAATACCTGTATTTGCTAACATACCCACTGCAGCAATAGCAATACCATACAATCCTGCAAAGTGGAAAGACAATATAATTGCAGTTGCAATTAATAATATTGGAATAACCGTACTCATCATACCCACACTTAAACCGGCAATAATATTCGTAGCAGCTCCTGTAGCAGATTGATTAACAATACTCATTACAGGTTTTGTACCTGTACCTGTGTAATATTCTGTGATCTTTCCTACACCTAAACCAGCTACTAAACCAACTATGGTAGCAATAAATACGCCTACTGAAGAGTATTCTTTACCATTTAAAGTCCATGCTTCTGGTAAAAATTGTTGTATTAAGAAATAAGATGCAACAATCATAATACCGGCAGATAAAAACTCCCCAATATTTAAGGCTGTTTGTGGATTACCTCCATCTTTTACTTTTACAAAGAAAGTACCTATTATAGAAACTATAATTCCAACAGCAGCTAATGCCAATGGTAACATTACAGGTCCTATTTTGTATTCTGCAAAGGCAGGAATTGTAAAGAAAGCAGCGCCTAAAACCATAGATGCGATAATTGAACCTACAAATGATTCAAATAAATCGGCTCCCATACCAGCAACATCACCTACGTTATCTCCTACATTATCAGCAATAGTTGCAGGGTTTAAAGGATGATCTTCCGGAATACCAGCTTCTACTTTTCCAACTAAATCAGCTCCTACATCGGCAGCTTTGGTATAAATACCCCCACCCACACGAGCGAATAATGCTATTGAGGATGCTCCTAATGAAAATCCTGATAATATATTTAATACTTTAGTTAAGCCATCGGCACTACTAATATCATAGATATTACTATATACTATAAATAGTACACTTAATCCGAATACTCCTAAAGATACCACTCCTAATCCCATTACAGCTCCACCAGAAAAAGCAACTTCTAATGCTTTGTTTAGAGAGGTTCTTGCTGCGTTTGTTGTACGTACATTTGCTTTAGTTGCGACACGCATACCGATAAAACCAGCTAAAGCTGACATCAAAGCACCTACCACAAAAGAAACGGCTACCAACCATGTTGAATTAGCTTCACTATTTCCTTTAAAAACTAATAATACAGCGACTGCCAAGACAAAGATTGCTAATACTTTGTACTCAGCTTTTAAGAAAGCCATTGCACCTTCGGCAATGTTTTTAGCGATAATCGCCATTTTTTCATTTCCTTCTTCTTGTTTCGTAACCCATGCGGATTTAATAAACATAAAAACAAAGCCTATAATGGCTAATACTGGTAAAATAAATTGGATGTTTTCCATAATTTAGAATAAAGTTTATTGTAAAATGTTTTTGTTAAAATCGTCTGCAAAAGTAATGAAATTCTGATAGATAACAAGGAAGGATTCAAATTAAAGAATACTTTTGTTACATAAATTTATCCTTCTTTTCAAAATAAGTTTAACATAAAAATGATATATATCAGTTATGGTTTCATTGTAATGTAAGTATATTTGTGCAACAAAATAATTTTTAATTAAAACTCATATATATAAATGAAAGTAACTGTAGTAGGAGCAGGAAACGTAGGAGCAACCTGTGCCGATGTACTCGCTCAAAAAGATGTAGCAAACGAAATTGTATTACTAGATATTAAAGAAAATTATGCCGAAGGGAAAGCCTTAGATATTTGGGAATCATCGGCTGTAAATTATTATGATACTCGTGTAATTGGTTCTACCAATGATTATACAAAGACTGCGGGATCTGATGTAGTTGTTATCACTTCTGGTATTCCTCGTAAACCAGGAATGTCTCGTGACGACTTAATTGCAACAAACGCAAATATTGTAAAAATCGTAACAGAACAAGTTATTGAGTATTCACCAGAAGCAATTATTATAATTGTGTCTAATCCATTAGACGTAATGACATATGCTTCATTCTTGACAGCTAAAAAGCCCGCAACTAAAGTATTTGGAATGGCAGGTGTATTAGATACGGCTCGTTTCCGTGCTTTTTTAGCTACCGAATTAGAATGTTCACCTAAAGATATTCAAACTTTATTATTAGGAGGTCATGGTGACACTATGGTGCCACTACCAAGATATACAACTGTAGGAGGAATACCTGTTACTGAGTTATTAGATGAAGCAACAATTGAAGCTATTGTAAATCGTACTAAAAAAGGTGGTGGAGAAATAGTTAACTTACTAGGAACTTCAGGTTGGTACGCACCAGGTGCAGCTGCTGCTCAAATGGTGGAAGCTATTTTAAAAGATCAAAAACGTATTTTCCCCGTTTGTGCAATGCTAGATGGTGAATATGGAATGAAAAATATCGCTTTAGGTGTTCCTGTAAAATTAGGAAAAAATGGTATTGAGGAAATCATTGAACTAAAATTAAACGATGCTGAAAAAGCACTCTTAAAAGAATCTGCTGGTCATGTTAGAGGTGTTATGCAAGTTTTAGATGATATGAAATTATTCTAAAAGATAATAAATCAAAATAAAAAAGGTTGCCAAATGGCAACCTTTTTTATTTACATCAATCTTTTTTTCCAAACAAACGTTTAAAAAATGATTTTTTCTTTTTAGTCTTTCGTTTAGCCTTTTTAGAAGCTTTGTCTGTGGTAGTCTCAGGATTATTGAAAATTGCTTCGAAAAACTTTTCAAAATCTGAATCTTCAATGAAGTCATCACAATCAAAAAACACTTCTGATTCTTCCTGTAGTTTTGGGAAAGCTGTAAAATACATTTCTTTCAATTTGGAATTCTTTTGAACTTTTTGAAGGGTTTTTGCAACTAAAGGCATAGCTAATGTACTTCCAGCCCCGTTTAAACCACTCGCAAAATGGATAGTAGGCATACTCGCCCCCACCCTTGTCACTATCACCAAATTTGGATTATAGGTTACAAACCAAGCATCTGCATAATCTTGGGAAGTACCTGTTTTTCCTGCCAAAGGCAAATTAACACCATATACACTTTTCATAGAACTCCCAGTTCCCTCGCGCATCACCTTTTGTAGCATTTCATTCATCATTTGCGAAGTTTCTTTTGTTATCACTTCATCAGATGATTGTATAAATTTATTCTTGTACAAAATTTTTCCATCTGAAGTTCTAATCGATTTAATAATCTGTGGTTCAATTTTACTTCCTCCATTAGCAAAAGTCGAATACGCTATTGCCAATTCATAAATACTCGCATTTGCAGTACCTAATGATGAAGCTGGGCTATTAATCAATTCCTGACTAAAACCTAGGTTTTTCCATGTATTTTCCACAACTTCAAAAGGTGTTTGTAAAAATAAATTTACAGTCGGTATATTCATTGATTTTGCCAATGATGCTGCAACCGAATAACTTCCACCAATAGATTTATTATAATTTTGAGGCATCCAATTATCATAATCTGTAAATACTATCGAATCATTACTTAAATAATCACAAGGAAGTGTACCATTTTGTATGGCAGCTGCGTATAAAATTGGCTTAAATGTTGAGGCTATTTGACGTTGCGCATAAATCTGATCATAAGGATGTGTACGATAATCAATTCCTCCAACCCATGATTTTACGGCTCCATTATTTGGGTCTAAAGCAAAAAATCCAGCATGTAACAAGGTTAAATCATATTGTAAACTATCTCTTACCGAAATAGAATCAATTATAAATCCATCCCATGAAAATAATTCTCGCTTTTGTTTTTTATCAATTTCTTTAGTAATTTTTAGTTTTTTGATTTCTTTATCAATTAATTTTTTCAAATACTTTCTACCCCACAAGGTTTTATACCTTCTTTGTAATCTTTTTTGCATTTTCCCCAAATGGCTTTTATACGCTTGCAAGGCATAATCCTGCAATTTGGCATTAAGAGTTGTTTCAATAACAAGCCCACTGGTTTTTAAATCAAAAATTGCATCATTTCTGAGCTCTATCTCTTTTAATATCTTTTCAGCTTCCTTGTTTACTTGCACCATAAAGTAATTGGCAGGTCCTTCTGATTCAAGATTTGAATAATCCATCTGTAAGGAAAGACTTTGCAAGGAGTCTTTTTCTTTTTTAGTAACATAATCATACTTATACATTTGACCAAGTACCACGTTTCTTCTTTTAACAGCATTTTCAGGATACCTTCTTGGGTTGTAATAGGTATTTGCCTTTAACATTCCAATTAAAACCGCTGCTTCTTCAATTTTTAAACTTTCTACACTTTTGTTAAAATACCTTCTTGAAGCAGATTCTATTCCATAAACATTCTCCCCAAAAGGAATTGTATTGAGATACATTGCCAAAACCTCATTCTTGCTATAGATATCTTCTAACCTATTTGCCAAAATCATCTCTTTGGTTTTATTTACGGGCATAGATAATAATCCATAATCATTTCGTCCGTACATGTTTTTAGCTAACTGCTGAGATATCGTACTTCCACCTCCCGAATTTTTATGTTTTAGGATTACTGTTTTGATTAATACACGAAATAGACTTTGAGTATCAATACCGCCATGTTTAAAAAACCTAGCATCTTCAGTGGCAACTAAAGCGTTAATTACACTTTTGGGAAGTTGATCATAAGAAATGTTCGTGCGGTTTTCATCAAAAAATTTACCGATAAGCTCTTTGTCCTCAGAATATACCAAAGAGGCTGATTCATTTTTGAATTCTTTCAATTCGGTTTTGGTAAATAAATACCCGAAAGCACCGTAATAAATAGATGCCAAAAACAATCCGAAGAGGATTGCTATAAAAACAAATAGTTTTAGAAATAATTTTAAAAGTTTCTTTAACAAGTGTATAAACAGAATTTAAAGGAGAATAAATGTAGTTAATTTTTCTAATATCTATTGTATTATTTAAATGTTACAACGAAAAAATAAAACAATTGTTTTATGAAAATATATTTTAACCTACCAAAAAAGGCTGCCTAAATAGGCAACCTTTTTAAAATTATAGTGTATAAAAAATTATGGTTTTTGAGCACCAACATTTTCACTGGCACCAAACAATTTCAAAGTCTCTTGCCAAGGATATTTATTCATAAACATCGATACTTTTGAGCTCATAGTTCCTTGTTGATTCATTCCTAACATTCTTGCCCATTGATTTTGAGATGAATTTGGGTCATAGTTAGTAGTTTCGCTATATCTAGCTCCAAAAAAACCTTTTAAATAAGCTTTATTAACCACTAAAGGTGATGCTTCATTTTTATTGTTACTTACAGAAGCAAATTCCAAGTCTTCAAACTGATCAACCATAAGGTCTAACTTTACATTACTTTCAGGATAGTATCTTAAATCTCCTGTTTTATTTCCAAAAAAGATATTATTATCAATTTTCACATATTCATCTTTACAGAATCTTGAATTATCAATTCCGCCCATAATATTTGCACCAATAATATTATCATGTATGTTATACTCTAATTTGGTCATAATACGAATGCCATAACCCATATCTCCAAAATCTTTAAGACGACTCCATGTGAAGAGCACCGTGTTATTTGCTATTTCAACTTCACCACAAGAAATCATATTTCTCCTTTCTTTGCTACCTGCACAAGTTCCAAATATTTCAATGGCTGCCATTCTATTTGCAACAAAAACATTATTCAACACTTTAAATGTGCCTGATTTATGAGCTGCTTGAATTCCAAAACTTGCTCCATTGACAAACACACAGTTTTGTATCGTTACATCACCACCTTGTACACCTGAACGAATAGAAATACAGGGTTCTTCAACCGTACTATTCATCCCTTTTAGTGGTTCTGATGACCTTCGTAATCTACCACCTTCAACACCTTCTACGAAGCCTTCTTTTAAGTCATAGAGGTTTCTTTCACCCATGTCCCATACAATATTGTCGATAATTGTTCCAGCAACAACTTTAGTAAATCTCAACAGAGCTTTGCGGCCTTTTCCTCCACTGGCATTATCGGGTTGAAATACCGTCGGGTGACTCATTATATCTTGTTGTTTAAACTCATTATCCCAACTGCCATATAATTTTAATGCTTTGTCACTTTCTAAATAACCCATACCAAAAGTGCCACTATATTTACCTTCTGCAATATAAATCATATCACCAGGTTGCACCTTTTTCATCGCTTTATCAATATTTTTTAAGGGAGCACCTTTACTTCCATCATTTTTGTTACTTCCTTTTTTTGACACATAAATTATACTACCTGATTCAGAGTTTTCATCAGAAACACTATCACTTTTATTTTCTGAAGTTTTGTTTGATTTTGTTTCAGATTTTGACTTAATTGATAATGATTTTGTCTTGTTTTTTAGGCCATTGAGACTAAATTGAGCCTGTATAACTATTTGAAAAGTGAATATAAACAGCATAGATAATAATAGTAATAATTTGTTTGTTTTCATATGTGAAATTTTTCATTTAAATATAAGTAAACTACTCTAGTTTTTATAATACTGTAAATATAAGACAATAATCCGATTTACACCATATCCTGTTAACCACTAGCTTGGTTAAGACAATTATGAAATAAGGTTAACTTCCATCTCTAAAGTCACACCAAATTTTTGTTTGACTGTTTCTTGAATTTTGTATGCTAAATCAAGTATTTCTTTGCCTGTGGCATTTCCATAATTAACCAATACTAAAGCTTGATTTTTATGTACTCCTGCGTCACCAAATCGTTTTCCTTTAAATTCACATTGGTCAATTAGCCAACCAGCTGCCAATTTTACTAATTCAGTATTAGAATTGACAGAATAATTAGGAATATCAGGATACTTTTCTTTTAGTTTATTAAAATCCGATTTTGAAATAATCGGATTCTTAAAAAAACTACCGCTATTTCCAATTTTCTTTGGATCGGGTAATTTTTCTGTTCGGATACTAATTACAGCATCAGCAACACTAGCAATACAATGTTTTTTAATACGCTTTTCGGCTAATTTTGATCGTATCGCACCATAATTGTCATGGATAATATGATTATTAGTTGTTAGTTTAAAGCTAACATCTGTAATAATATATTTTCCTTTTTGAAGGTTTTTAAAAATCGAATCACGATACCCAAATTTGCATTCACTATTTGAAAAAATAGTTTCTTTCCTAGTTGCAATTTCTATCGTATGAACATCAACAATAACATCCTTTACCTCTACACCATACGCCCCAATATTTTGAATAGGTGCTGTCCCGACATTACCCGGAATTAAAGCTAAATTCTCAACTCCACCATAATTATTCTCTAAACACCAAAGTACGAATTCATGCCAATTTTCACCTGCTGCTACCTTTATCCAAATATGATTTTTATCTTTCTTAAGAACTTCTTTTCCCTTAGTATTTATATGAACAACTAATCTATCAATATCATTAAGTAAAAGCATATTACTCCCTCCGCCCAATACAAAGAACTCTCTCTTTTTTTCTAAAATTTTTGATAATTCTTCAATAGATTGTATGGAAACAAAATCCTTTGCTTTTACATCTATCCCAAAACTGTTATAGGGTTTTAGTGATATGTTTTTTTTGATATTGATTCTGTTGATTTATTAATTGGTTAATTTGAAAATGAATCAGTATTTTATCTTCCGTCAATAACTGGTAAATAAACCTAAGTTTAATTATAAACTTCTAATGCCTTTTTTAAAATTTCTACAGAACGAATTAGATCTTCCTTTTTTAGTACATAGGCTATTCGAACTTGATTTTTTCCTGCTCCTTCAGTTGAATAGAAACCACTTGCTGGTGCTACCATTACTGTTTCACCATTGAGTTCAAATTCTTCTAACAACCATTGAGCAAATATATCAGAATCAGTAACTGGTAATTCGGCTATACAATAAAAAGCACCTTTAGGACTTGAAACTTTAACTCCTGGAACTTTCAGTAATTCTTGAATTAAAATATTTCTTCTTTCTTCGTATTCTACATTTACTTCTTCGAAATAAGATATAGGTGTGTCTAATGCTGCTTCACTCGCTATTTGTGCATAAGTTGGAGGACTTAAACGAGCTTGTGCAAATTTAAGAGCAGTAGCCATTACTTCCTTATTTCTTGAAACAATACAGCCAATACGTGCACCACACATGCTATAACGTTTAGATACCGAATCTATCATAATAGCATGCTGATCTATTCCTGTCTCTTGCATTACAGAATAATGCGTTAATCCATCATATACAAACTCGCGATATACTTCATCAGCAATCAAAAATAAATCGTGTTTTACTACTAAAGCTTTTAATTTTTGTATCTCTTCTTTCGAATACAAATAACCCGTTGGATTTCCAGGATTACAAATAAGAATTGCTTTTGTTTTTGGTGTAATAAGCATTTCGAATTCTTCAATTGGAGGTAAAGCAAAAGCATCATCAATTGACGAAATAACTGGTATAACTTTCACACCACTGGCAGTTGCAAAACCATTGTAATTAGCATAAAATGGTTCTGGAATAATAACTTCATCTCCCACATCTGTTATACTTCCCATTGTAAATAACAGGGCTTCTGAGCCTCCTGTCGTAACAATTATATCATCATGATTTACATAAATATCATGTTTCTTATAGTAGTTTGCAATTTTTGTTCTATAGGTTTCTGATCCTTCAGAGCGACTGTATGCCAGTACTTCAATAGTATTGTTCTTAACAGCATCTAAAGCTATTTTTGGGGTCTGAATATCAGGTTGACCAATGTTTAAATGAAAAACTTTTATTCCTCGTTTTTTTGCATCTTCTGCAAACGGTACTAACTTACGAATAGGTGATTCGGGCATTGAATTCCCTTTATTTGATATAGTTGGCATGATATATTATTTAACTACAAAATTGCAAATTTTTTTGATGAAACTCACTAAATATTCTACTATTATTTTAAGTTAATCTTTTCTTAAAAAATTATACTTTTTAAGATTAAGTTTTATTTTATAAGTATTTTTAAAAGTTAGTGTTAAAATTCATTAAACATATTATTTTAAAAATACTTATAATTCTTTTTGTTATTCCAAGTTTTGCTCAAGCAAGAATGGAACTTCTAAATGGACGTAAAAAACAAAAATTATCTTTCGAATTTATCAATAATGTAATTATAATTCCCGTTTATATAAATGGAAAAAAATTATCTTTTATATTAGATACGGGTGCTCGAAATACCATTTTATTTGGATCAACAAAATCTGATTCGTTAGTTTTGAATAACAAAATAAAAACAAAAATTCGTGGTTTAGGAGATGGGGAGCCTATCAATGCTATAATTTCACGAAACAACCGAATTAATATTAAAAACATCTATGGCTATAATCAAACATTATACGTGCTACTTGACGATAGTTTTAATTTATCTCTAAAAATGGGGAAACCTATTCATGGTATTATTGGTTACGAATTGTTAAAGGACTTTGTTATCTCCATTAATTATCGGACAAGGAAATTAATTTTTTACGACGCGTCGAACTACAAACTACCTAAATCAAAAAAATATCAAAAATTTGCTTTAGATTTTTATCATAATAAACCTTATATCAATGCTGTTTCTCAACTAACTGACTCATTATCACATCAAACAAAATTGTTAATAGACACGGGTTGTAGTGATGCTCTATGGCTTTTTGAAAATTATAATACGGGGCTTACAATCCAAGGAAAATTCTTTACAGATTATCTTGGTGAAGGTCTAAACGGAAGTATTATTGGAAAAAGAAGTAAAATAATATCTTTTAAATTAGGAACATTTACTTTTAAAAATATTACCACAGCATTTCTCGATTCTGTTTCTACTTCTTATGCTAGATCTTTTAAAGAACGTGATGGTAGTATTGGCAGTAGTCTTTTAGAAAGATTTCATGTAATCATAGACTATCCTCGCAAAAAACTATATTTAAAAAAAGCTAAACGTTTTGATAAAGAATTTCGTTATAATCGTGCTGGATTAGGAATAGCTTTTCATAAGGATGCAAAAATTCTATCTTTTGATAAGAACCAATCTCAAATAATAATTTCAGAACACAATGATGGATCTTATAATAATCTATTTGAAATTTCATATAAATACCAATTAAAACGACTTTTTAATGTCTATTATATTCGCCCCAATTCACCAGCTGAAAGAGCTGGTCTTAAAGTAAATGACATCATCCATAAGCTTAATGGCAAACCTGCATATGATTACAGTCTCGATGAAATTGTAAACTTCTTTTATGGAGATAAAGGTGAAACTATAAAACTTATTATCGAAAGAAATGGCAGCCAGTTCTATTATGAGTTTAAACTTGAAGAGCCCTTACAAATCTTTTAGAAACTGGTATAAAAGACGAACTCCAGCGCCTGTAGCACCTTTACCATTATAACTATCTGCAGTTTCTAAAAATGCAGGACCAGCAATATCTATATGAATATAAGGATATTTTACAAAGTGTTCTAAAAACTTTCCGGCGGTAATCATTCCGGCATTGGGGCCTCCTAAATTTTTCATATCTGCAATATCTGATTTTAATTCACTATTCCATTCATCCCAAAAAGGGAAACGAAATACTTTATCATTTGTTTTTTGTCCTGATTTATAGAGTTTTTTGAAATAAACATCTTTGGCAGTTCCCATACTGATAGATGTTTTTGTTCCTAACGCCCTAACAGCTGCTCCTGTTAAAGTAGCCGCATCGATTACCAACTCGGGCTTGTATTTGTTTGCATAGGCTAATGCATCGGCTAAAATCATTCTGCCTTCAGCATCAGTGTTTAAAACTTCAACTGTAGTACCATCAAACATAGTAATGACATCACCTGGAGCATAAGCTGTTTTTCCTGGACGGTTATCTGTTGCAGGTATTAAACCAATTACATGTACTGGTATTTTATTCTTAGCCAAGGCATCAATAGTCGCAGACATAGTTGCCGCTCCACCCATATCACTTTTCATTAAATCCATGGAATGTGCGGTTGGCTTTAAACTTAAACCACCTGTATCATAAACCACTCCTTTTCCAACTAGTACAATTGGCTTTTTGTTTTTTGCATTTTGTGGTTTATATTCAATTATAGTAAAAGTTGGTGGCACTTCTGAGCCTTTATTTACCGCTAATAATCCTCCCATTTTTAGGGATTCTATTTTTCCTTTTTCTAAGACTTCTACTTTATATTTTGAAGCTTTCCCTTTTGCTACAATTTCGGCAGCCAATTGTGGGGCATCCATAAAAGAAACGGGCTCATTGACCATATCTCTTGCCCAATATACTGAGTCTATCAAATTATTTAATTCATCTAATTCTATTTGTGTAACTCCACCATGTAAGTGCAATGTCTGAATTGTATGACGTTTTTTATCAGCATCTTTAAAATATTTTAGAAATTGATAATCTGATAATAAAAATCCTTCAGCAAAAGCTAGTGAATATTCAGGATTACCACATGAAACATAAACTTCTTTATAATGCTTTTTAAGGATGTCATGTATTGAAAAGGCTACTTTTCTAATTTTTTCTGAATTATTTTTAGTCGTCTTCACCACAAAAATATACCCATCTGTTGCTTTCACAAACTGCATGTCCTCATCATTCCAATATTTTTTAAAATAGTTGAAATTATCAGGTGTGAGTTTGTCTTTAAGATTTGTAATTTTATCCGTTAAGAAAATAATATTTGTAGCTTTATTAAGTGATGTTGCAAAAGTAAGTTTCATATTAAAAAAATTTGATTAATGACAAAGGTCGTAAAGATTTATTATATTTTAAATAAACATCCTATTTATTATTAATACCCCAAAATTTCTTTATTATTAGATCAAAGAAATATCTAAGTTCATAAACGAAAACACCTATACAATTCTAAATATAAACCATACACCTAAGGCTTATAAGAAATATTATACTATACTTATAATTTTTACTTAGCTGTTTTACTGTTTTTTATATTTTTACCTCACCATACATAGTCAATACAATCAATAACAACATGATAAATGTCATTTTTTTGAAATGTCTACTCGATTAACTTTGCACTATATTTAATTAGGTTAACATAAATTATGTTCAATATTTTTAAAACTTCAAAAAATGTCAGTATCAGTATTGATGAGTTTTTTGATAAAATCGAGTTTGGTATTCTAAATTTCAAAAAGGGAATCAATAATTATCTAAAAGGTAATATCAGTGATTTTGAGAATAACCTTAAAACCATTAACGCACTCGAACAAGAAGCAGATACATTAAAAAGAAAAATTGAAAATGACTTCTATGTATACTCTTTAATGCCAAACTACTCTAGTGACATCATAAACCTATTAGAAAAAGCTGATGATATCATAGATATGTCAAAAGAGGTATTGAGTCAATTTGATGTTGAATCACCTAATATTCCAGAAGATATACGTAAAATGTATTCTAAACTAACGGCTGCATCTGCTAAAACTGTAGAAAATTTAATACCAGCAACTAGAGTCTTTTTCATTTCACCAGAACTGGTTAAAGAAAAAACACAAAAAGTACTTTTTTATCATAGAGAAGCACACACTATAGCAACTGATATAAAGAGAAAATTGTTTAAAGAAAGTACTTCATTAAAACTGAGTGAAAAAATTCACTTGCGCTATTTTGCTTTACATATTGAGCAAATTGCTGGAGCGGCAAAAATTGTTGCTCTCTTATTGGCCTCTTTGGTTTTAAAAATAAAAATGTAAAAACCCACTGATGTTTTTTTTCTTTCTATCTAGCGGACTTTTTTTAGGATGGACATTAGGAGCTAACGATGCAGCCAATGTATTTGGTTCAGCTGTCGGTTCTAAAATGATTCGCTTTAAACAAGCTGCCATCATTGCCTCCATATTTGTTATCCTAGGAGCGGTTTTACAAGGCGCTGGTGGTTCACATACTTTAGGAAAATTAGGATCAATTGACGCACTAGGTGGTGCGTTTACTGTTGCACTTGCAGCTGGATTTACCGTTTTCTGGATGACGAAATCCAAATTACCTGTATCTACTACTCAAGCTGTTGTTGGAGCTATTATAGGATGGAATTTCTTTACAGGTAGCACAACAGATATAAATTCTTTAATCAAAATATTCACTACATGGGTTGCTGGACCTATTTTAGGTGGTGTATTTGCTGTACTTCTATATTTATTGTTAGGGTATTCACTACGTAAGGGGAAAATCCATTTATTATTACAGGATGCCTATACAAAATATGCCCTAATTATTGTAGGTGCATTTGGCTCCTATAGTCTAGGTGCAAATAATATTGCTAATGTTGTAGGTGTCTTTGTTCCATCTGCACCAAATATAATTTTGGATTTTGGACTATTCATCCTAAATGGCACTCAAATCTTATTTCTATTAGGTGGTATTGCTATAGCTGTAGGGATAATAACTTATTCTAAAAGAGTGATGATGACAGTAGGTAGTTCTATCATGAAACTATCCTCAGAAACGGCATTAATTGTTGTATTTTCACATTCTTTAGTATTATTTATTTTCTCCTCTCAAAATTTATCCAATTTATTCGTACAAATTGGCTTACCTCCAATTCCTCTTGTTCCCGTCTCTAGTTCACAAGTAATCGTTGGGTCAATAATGGGTATTGCGCTATTAAAAGGTGGTAGAAACCTCGACTTTAGTGTACTTGGGAAAATTGCTACTGGATGGATTGCCACTCCAGTAATTGCAGGCTTGATGTCATTTATTGCACTGTTTTTCATGAGTAATGTTTTTAATC
>JAUVBX010000073.1 GCA_030590985.1 Lutibacter sp.
CAGATGTTGATGAAGACGGAAAATGGCATAATATTGTTCCATTTCCTTATAATAGTGAGGAGTATAGTAATGGTCATCCAACATTAAGTTTAGATGGAAAAACAATGTATTTTACTTCAGATATGCCTGGTTCAGTAGGGAAAACAGATATATTTAAAGTGGAAGTGAAAGAAACAGGAACCTTTACTTTACCAGAAAATTTAGGAGGTAATGTAAATACTCCTGGTAGAGAGATGTTTCCTTTTATTGCAGCCGATGGTACTTTATATTTTTCATCAGATTATCATGAAGGTGTGGGAAAATTAGATATTTTTAAAACGGATAGTGATGAATTAGAATTGGCAGCTATTCAAAATATTGGAAAGCCGTTTAATAGTAGAAGAGATGATTTTTCTTTTATTTTAAATACAAATTTGTTGGAAGGATATTTTTCTTCTAATAGACCCAATGGTAGAGGAGATGATGATATTTATTATTTTAAGTCAAACAAAAAGGTAGATATTGTAAAAGAAGAAATAATACCTGAAATCGTTTGTAAAAATATAATTCAAGGAATAATCACAGATGCAACCAGTAAGGAATTATTACCAGGAACCTTAATTGAGATATTAGATTCATCAGGAAATACATTATATAAGGTAAAAACAAAGATAGATGGTGAATATTCATTTGAAGCAGATTGTGAAACTTCCTATTTTGTTAGAGCAAGTAAATCATTATATATTGATAAAGAGGTTTTAGTGACAACAACAAATGTAATTGGACAAGAGATTACAACAAATATTAGTTTGACACCAGAGGTTATAAAACGTGATGGGAAAATTATTATTGATATAGAGTCAATATATTTTGATTATGACTCTCATAAGATTACACCACGAGCAGCAATAGAATTAGAAAAAGTAATTGCTTTTATGTTTAAATATCCAAAAGTGATTATTGAAGGTGGTTCTCACACTGATGCAAGGGGTTCAAATCAATATAATATGAAATTATCTGAAAGACGTGCTGGTTCAACAGTAGGTTATGTTATACGTAACGGTCAATTTGATGAAAGTAGAATTTCTGCAAGAGGATATGGAGAGACAGATTTAGTAAATAGGTGTAAAGATGGAGTACAACCTAGATGCTTGGAAAGTGAACATGCATTAAATCGACGTACAGAATTTGTTATTGTTAATTCTGAAGTATTGGAAGATTAGTATTTCAAACTTTATAAACTAAAAAAAGCTATTTATTAACAAATAGCTTTTTTTAGTTTATAACAAGGAATGTTTAATGAATAAATATTAATCTAATAATTTCCCTGCAATAAAACCCGTTGTCCAAGCAGCTTGAAAATTATAACCTCCTGTTATTCCATCAATATCTAAAATTTCACCTGCAAAATAGAGATTATTAATTAGTTTGCTTTGCATGGTTTTAAAGTCAATATTTTCTAAACTAACTCCGCCACAAGTAACAAATTCCTCTTTAAATGTCGTTTTTCCTTGTACAGCATATGTATCATTAGTTAATAAATTTACCAGTTTATTATGTCCTTTTTTGCCCAGTTCATTCCATTTTTTTTGTGGTGATATTTCTAATTTTTCAAGTAAATAATTCCACAGTCGTTCAGGTAAAGAATAAGGTTTTATACTTATGAGCATTTTATTTGGATGTTTAGCACAAATTTGTTGTATTGCTTTTAGTATTAATTCATTATTCTTTTCATTTACCCAATTTATTTGCACTTGAAATTTATAGTCTTTTTCGCTTAATATTCTTGCTCCAAATGCCGATAGTTTTAAGATTGCAGGACCACTCATTCCCCAATGTGTTATAAGTAACGGGCCATCAGAGTTAAGTTTGGTTCCTTGAATACTTACTAAGGTGTTTTCTACCACAATTCCCATTAATTTAGTAATTGACTCTGCAGACATATTAAAAGTAAATAATGAAGGTACTGGTGTAACTATCTTATGCCCTAAAGTTTTTAACCATTCTAGCCCTTTTTCTTGAGGGGAACCACCTGTTGCAATTATTACTTTATCGAAAATTTTAGAAGGAATTCCTTTAGATAGGAAGTGCAATTCTATAGAATCATTGCTTGCATTTATGTCTTTTATACCCTTGTTAAGTTCGATTGAAATTCCTAGTCTTTTTGCATCATTAATAAAGAGATCAATGATACTTTGTGAATTTTGAGAAGCTGGAAACACACAATTATCATCTTGAGTAACTAAGGGAACGCCTCTTGACTCAAACCATTGCATCGTATCTTGTGGGCTAAAAGTATAGAATGCTTGTTTTAAAAATCGATTCCCTCTAGGATATGCTTTGGTCAACTCAAAAATATCAGTACTAGCATTAGTCACATTACACCTACCGCCACCAGATATCTTTACTTTAGAAAGGATTTTTTTGGATTTTTCAAAAATAACAACCTGCGCATTAGGATATTTTTCCTTAGCTGAAATTGCTGAAAAAAACCCAGCTGCTCCACCACCAATAATTGCTATTTTCATATGTTTAAATTTTTAACCACTAAGACAAAGAGTCATAGAGAAATATTTTAAAGATTATTAAAAACCCACTAAATCCATAAACAATCTAAAAAATCTGTTGCCATATGCAAAAGTAAACCAATTGCTATAATTCTAAACTTTGGGATGAAAAACAATACAAAATATATTGCTATTGCATAATATGAATGTAATGGATGAAAACCAATACTACATCTTGTTGTATCAAAAATGGGATATGCTAAAAGATGATCTAAATCTACTAACATAGTGGCAAGCATTATAAACCATGCTTTTTTCCAATGTTTTTTAAAGAAAATCCAAGCTATAAGAGCGGGAAAAATAAAATGTAAACCATAATGAATAGAAAATCTAATTAATTCCATATAACATCAACTATATTTCTTTTTTAGATACATCATAGCCACCATTACATCGTTCTATCATTACTTCATTCAAACCTTACCAACGAATTACGACACTTCCCCAAGTAAATCCACTGCCAAAGGCAGCAATAACTACTAAATCACCTTCTTTAATTTTACCTTGTTCCCATGCTTCACACATAGCAATAGGAATTGATGCAGCAGTAGTATTACCATATTTTTGGATATTACTATATACCTGATCATCTGATAGTTTAAATCGTCTTTGAACAAACTGTGTGATACGTAGATTTGCTTGATGTGGAATAAACATATCGATATCTTCGGCTGTAAGATTATTTGCGTCTAAACCTTCACTAATTGCTTCTGAAAAACGTACAATTGCATTTTTAAACACTTTTTGGCCGTCCATAAATGGATGATATGAAGTATCTTCTTCTTTGGCATTTAAAATAGCTGGAATCCAATGTATAATACTCGGTGCTTTTACGGTTAAAACTTCGGCATGTTCCCCTTGTGAATGTAAATGTGTAGATAAGATTCCTCTAGAATTATCCTCACTTCTCGATAATACTGCTGCACCTGCTCCATCACCAAACAATACAGCTAAATTCCTACCTCTTGTAGTTTTATCTAGAGCTCCAGAATGATATTCAGAACCAATCACCAAAATATTCTTATACATACCAGTTTTGATGAACTGATCAGCAATTGAAAGTGAATAAACAAAGCCAGAACATTGATTGCGGACATCTAAAGCACCTACATTTGGCATATCTAACATGTCTTGAATCAACACACCACTTCCTGGAAAAAAATGATCAGGACTCAAGGTCGCAAAAATGATAAAATCAATATCATCTTTGGTTAATCCAGCTCTTTCTATAGCTATTTTAGAGGCTTTTACTCCCATGGTTGAAGTGGTGTCATCACTTCCTTCTTTTATCCAACGACGTTCTTGAATACCTGTTCTTTCTTGAATCCATTCGTCATTGGTATCCATCATTTTGGATAAATCATCATTGGTAACTATATTATCAGGGACATAAAATCCCATTCCTGTAATTCTAGAGCTATACATTTTTGTAATTTTGAGATGAGAACTTAGCATTCGAAATTAATTTTCTGACATACTTCATCACTCAGTATTAATTTTCAAAGATAGAAAATTTAAAAATAGTATGCTATGAATAGTAATTGGTTAGTTTTCTAGAATCACTAAAGATGTGATTAACTGGACAATGTAAATTTACTAATAAAACTCACTTATTTTACTTAATGGTTTTCGTTGTAATTTAGGTACAAAACAATTATTTGCAGCATAGCCAACTGGTAATAATAAAAAGGCACGTTCGTTATCTGGACGATTTAGGATCTTTTCTAAAAATCGCATGGGACTTGGTGTATGTGTAAGCGTGACCAATCCAGCATTTTGAATAGCAGCTATCAACATACCACAGGCAATTCCAATGGATTCATTTACGTAATAATTCTGTAGTTTTTCTCCATTTTTATCGTATTCAAATAAGCGTTTAAATACAATAATCAGATAAGGAGCAATTTCTATAAAGGGTTTCGAGGCGTTAGTTCCCATTGGTTTAATATCCTTTAACCAAGAATCACTCATACGCTCTTCATAAGATTTCTTTTCTTCGGCTTCAGCAGCAAGCCTAATTTGTTTCTTAATCTCAGAATTTTCAACCACACAGAAAGTCCAAGGTTGTTTGTGTGCTCCTGATGGTGCTGAACCAGCAGTTTTTAGAATATTCTCAATTACTTCTTTTGGAATGGGTTTGTTAGAGAAATCACGAACGGATCGTCGTTTTTCCATATCCTTGTAAAAAGTACTACTTCTATCTAACACTTTTTTTTCTGAAAATTTTTCAGGTTGATATCTAATATGTAGATGTCCATGTATACTTTTGGTGTCTTTTGTGGCCATTTTGATAGATTTAGGTGTAAATATATAGCATTTTTCTGTCATCTTGTCACTCATTTAATTTTGGTACTATTTTAGACAATAGCCATACAATTAGATTTAACAAACAACTAAAACAATATATAATGTCAAAAGGAAATATTAACATTTCAACGGAAAATATCTTTCCAATAATTAAGAAATTTTTATACTCAGATCACGAAATATTTTTACGTGAACTAGTATCTAACGCTACAGATGCTACGTTAAAGTTAAAGCACTTATTTAGTATCGGTGAAGCCAAAGGCGATTATGGCACTCCACAAATTGAGATAAAAATTGACAAAAAGAAAAAAACACTTCATATTATCGACCAAGGAATTGGGATGACTAAAGAGGAAGTTGAAAAATATATCAATGAAATTGCGTTTTCTGGTGCTGAAGAATTTGTAGAAAAATATAAAGACAAAATTGAAGATACTGGTATTATTGGTAAATTTGGTTTGGGATTCTATTCATCTTTTATGGTAGCTGATAATGTTGAAATATTGACAAAATCCCATAAAAAAGGTTCGCAAGCCGTAAAATGGGAATGTGATGGGAGTCCTGCTTATACTATTGAAAACATAGATAAAAAAGAAGTCGGAACTGAAATAATCCTTCATATTAGCAAAGAGGAAAAAGGGTTCTTAGAAGAAAGCAAGATAAACGAGTTGTTGACAAAATACAATCGTTTTATGCCAATTCCTATCAAGCATGGAACTCGTGAAGAAACCAAAACAGTTGGTGAAGGAGATGATGCCAAAGAAGAAAAAACCACAGTTGATAATATTATCAATAATCCAACTCCGGCATGGACAAAAAAACCAGCTAATCTAAAGCCAGAGGATTACAAAGACTTTTATCGTGAATTGTATCCTATGCAATTCGAAGAGCCTTTGTTTAATATCCATTTGAATGTAGATTATCCATTCAACTTAACAGGTATTTTGTATTTCCCACGAATTACCAAAAACATGGATTTTCAAAAGGATCGAATTCAATTATATCAAAATCAAGTTTTTGTAACTGATAATGTTGAAGGTATTGTCCCAGATTTTTTACAAATGCTACGTGGTGTGATTGACTCACCCGATATTCCATTGAATGTTTCTAGAAGTTACTTACAATCGGATGGAGCTGTAAAAAAAATATCAGGTTATATCACTAAGAAAGTAGCGGATAAATTAAATTCTATTTTCAAAAAAGATCGTAAAGATTTTGAAGCTAAATGGGAAGATATTAAATTGATCATTGAATACGGAATGTTATCTGAAGATAAATTCTTTGATAAAGCGCAAAAATTTGCCATGTATCCAGTTGTTGATGGAGCAAATTACACCTTAGAAGAACTCAAAGAAAAAATAACGGATAATCAAACGGACAAAGATGATAATTTGATTGTTTTATACACCTCTGATAAAGACAAACAACATTCTTATATTGAAACAGCGCAAGCCAAAGGATATAAAGTTGTATTATTAGATTCACCTATCGTTCCACATCTAATTCAAAAGTTAGAAGCAGAAAATGAAAAAGTGAAATTCACGCGTGTAGATGCAGATTTTATTGATAATTTAGTCAATAAAGACGATACGAAAATTTCAAAATTATCTGATGATCAAAAAACAAAATTAGAAACTATCGTAAAAGAAATTGTTCCTGGTGCAACCTACACCGTACAAATGGAAGCTTTAGATTCTGCTGAAAATCCGTTTATTATCACGCAACCCGAATTTATGCGTCGTTATAAAGAGATGAGCCAAACAGGTGGAGGCGGAATGATGGGTATGGGTGAAATGCCAGAGATGTATAATTTGATTGTCAATACCAATAATCCATTAATGGATAAAATTTTAAAAGCAAAAAAGAATAAAGAAAAATATGTAAACCAAGCTTTAGATTTGGCTAAACTATCTCAAAATCTCCTTACGGGTAAAGATATGACCGAGTTTATAAAACGTAGTTTTGAGTTGATGAAATAACTTACTAATTTGGTGATTAAATGATTTGAAAATTTGACAATTATCTGAAAGTATATAAATCCCTAGACAATTTATTGTTTGGGGATTTTTTATTTATTAGAAGTTATTAATTAGACTAGATTTTATCTGTTTTTTTCGCTAATTTTACAGATAATTATATACGACAATATCGTCTTAACGAGCCTGCGCATATAATTTTTTGTTGTGCTTCATACTAATACCAATATCTTCCACACAAAATGAATACAATTTTACTCGGTTAAGCTATCGCTTCAAAAATTTTATTGTTACAAGTGATTTTTGATGTATTGTGTTATTGCAAAATCAAAATTACCCTTCAAACCATCCATAAAACCAATATTACCCTTGCAAAACCAAATTTACCCCAAGAAATGAATAATAATAGAGTTTTGTGTCAAATAAATCAATTTTACCCTTAATTAAATTACATAAGTCATTTTTACCCATAATTAAATAAAATAAACTACTTTTACCCTTGTAAAATTAAATTTACCCCAGTAAATAGAAAAAAATGAAAAAAGTAGGGTTTACATGGCTTCAGGAAAAATTAAATATCCAAGGTTTTCGATTGACACATGAGTCATACATCGGAACAACGGACAAAACAGAATTAAGTTCAACAAATACAGTTGTACGAACATTCAAATCAAAATATAATGTGAGCATAGATAACCCTATGTCTCATTTAGAATTCGCTCTAAAATATGATGATTTAAATCTGGCGTTCATTAGAGAAGTTTTTACTTCTGTTGACCATCAAACAATATTAGACTACATTAATCCAAATCCAAATCGAAAATATCCAAGAATCATTGGGTATCTATATGAGTTTACAAGAGGTAAGTCAATAAAGGTTAATATCACCACCACTAAATACGAGGATATATTGGACTCGTCTCGATATATAACCGGAAATATTACAAAAATATCTAAATGGAAAGTAAACGATAATCTTCTAGGGAAAGAAAAATTCTGCCCAATAATCAGAAAGACCACTGAACTCAGTGAGTTACTTGATTGGAATATTGAAAAAGCAATTGAAAATCTAAAACACGAATATTCACCGGAAATATTTAAACGAGCCAGTTATTATCTTTATAAAAAAGAATCAAAATCATCCAGTGAAATAGAAAAAGAAGAACCGTCACAAGACAGAATGGAAAAGTTCATTGTTTTACTAGAAGAAGCAGGACAAAAAACATTTGAAGTATCATTATCTGAAAAAGAATTGGTTCGTTTACAAAATATCATCGTTGACTCAAGATATGCAGACGATAGTTTCAGAAACTTTCAAAACTATATCGGTCAAACGATGAGA
>JAUVBX010000058.1 GCA_030590985.1 Lutibacter sp.
AGTATTAAATAAAAACCTACTTTGTGCATTGCACAAATATAAACTTATTTTTAAAAGCTACTCCCTTGGTATCTTTTTATAAATTGTAACTTTGTTACCTCATTTTTATTAGAATGAAACGAAAAGATATTCAAAATATACAGGTTCAGACGCAGAAAAAAACGCAAACAAATTACGCACATGAAAATTTTGCGGCTGGAAAACCACCTTTTTTAAGAGGACCTTATAGTACGATGTATGTAAGGCGGCCTTGGACGATTCGTCAATATGCTGGTTTTTCAACTGCTGAAGAAAGCAATGCATTTTATCGTCGAAATCTGGCTGCTGGTCAAAAAGGATTATCAGTTGCTTTTGATTTAGCAACACATCGTGGTTATGATTCTGACCATGAACGCGTACAAGGAGATGTTGGAAAAGCTGGGGTGGCGATCGATTCTGTCGAAGATATGAAGATTCTTTTTGATCAAATTCCTTTAGATAAAATGTCTGTTTCAATGACCATGAACGGAGCAGTTTTACCAATCATGGCGTTTTATATTGTTGCAGCAAAAGAACAGGGAGTGGATATTGCAAAGCTTTCAGGAACTATTCAAAATGATATACTAAAAGAATTTATGGTTCGTAACACCTATATTTATCCACCGACTTCGTCTATGCGAATCATCGCAGATATTTTTGCTTATACGAGTAAAAATATGCCGAGATTTAATAGTATTTCGATTTCTGGATATCATATGCAAGAAGCAGGAGCTACTCCTGAAATAGAATTGGCATATACTTTAGCTGACGGCCTAGAATATATCAGAATAGGCTTAGAAGCAGGTATGAATATTGATACTTTTGCCCCACGATTATCGTTCTTTTGGGGTATTGGAATGAATCATTTTCAGGAAATTGCTAAACTGCGTGCCGGTCGATTATTGTGGGCGAAATTAGTTAAAGAATTTAATCCGAAAAATGCTAAATCTTTGTCTTTGCGAACACATTGTCAAACAAGTGGTTGGAGTTTAACGGAACAAGATCCATTCAATAATGTAGTTAGAACTACCACTGAAGCAATGGCAGCCGTCTTTGGTGGAACACAATCATTACATACCAATGCATTAGATGAGGCTATCGCTTTACCAACCGATTTTTCAGCTCGGATTGCACGTAATACGCAAATATTTTTACAAGAAGAAACCCAAATTACACGCACAGTAGATCCTTGGGCAGGTTCGGAATATGTAGAAAAACTTACAGCAGATATTGTAAATAAAACATGGGAGCTTATTCAAGAAGTAGAAGAATTAGGAGGTATGACTAAAGCCATTGAAAAGGGAATTCCTAAAATGCGTATTGAAGCTGCAGCAGCTGAAAAACAAGCACGTATTGATAGCAAACAAGATGTTATTGTAGGAGTCAACAAATATAAATTAGAACAAGAAGATCCTTTAAACATTTTAGAGGTTGATAATGCAGTGGTTCGTGAATTACAAGTTGCCCGTTTACAGAAGTTAAAGAATAGTAGAAATAACCAGAAAGTTTTAGATAGTTTAAAGAACTTAAGTGAGGCAGCCGATTCGGGAAAAGAAAATTTATTAGCTTTGGCTGTCGAAGCAGCTGAGTACCGTGCAACATTAGGAGAAATATCTGATGCATTAGAATTAGTGTATGGTCGGCATAAAGCAACTCATAAAACAATAACAGGCGTGTATAAAAAAGCCATAAAAGACGATAAACTATTTAGTAAAGCACAAGCTTTATCTGATGAGTTTGCAGAACTGGAGGGAAGAAGACCGCGTATTCTCATTGCTAAAATGGGACAGGATGGTCATGATAGAGGTGCAAAAGTTGTCGCAACAAGTTTTGCCGACTTAGGTTTTGATGTAGATATTGGTGCGCTTTTTCAGGCACCTAAAGAAACAGCTAAGCAAGCAGTTGAAAACGACGTACATATACTTGGTGTATCATCTTTGGCGGCTGGTCATAAAACCTTAGTACCACAAGTTATTGCCGAACTTAAAAAATACGGTCGTGATGATATATTAGTCATTGCGGGAGGTGTAATACCCGCACAAGATTACCAATTTTTATTTGATAGTGGAGTAGTAGGAGTCTTTGGCCCTGGGACACAGATTGCCAAAGCGGCTATCAGTATTCTAGAGATTTTGATTGAAAGTATAAAGAATTAGTTTCTTTCTAAAGGCTATTTTTTATATACAAATACAGAACCTAATGCATTGCCGATTTTTACTCTCATAATATAATTACCTTCGACAAAATCTGAAATATCTAATTGTGTTTGTAAGGAATTAATTTGAATATTTTTTAAATTTCTACCCAAAACATCATAAAAAATTACTTCATCAATAGTTTCTTTGGCACTAATATTTAAGAAGTCTCCTGATGGATTGGGAAAATATCTAAAGCCCTTTGCAGAAATCACATCAGATACACTTCCAAAGTATGGCATATCAATGTAGATGTTATCTATATGAAAATCAGTATTTTCAGTATCATTAATATCTCCGCTACTTGCCCATAAGGCAATTAAGAAGGTGTAATAGTAGAAATTAGCACCCTCACCATAACTATAAGAAGCACCAGAGGATTGTCCTGTATTTGAAATGTTTGAATTAGCATCCCATGTGCCTATAACATACCAAGAAACACCTAAATCATCAGAAATTACCAATTGAATTTGATCATCAGATCCCAAAGAAGCTGAATCGGTAGAATTATGTTGTGTTAATGCAATATCAAAATCCATCTCAATAGTTTGAGGACCTTTTATAACATATAAACTTTGAAACAATGGCATCACCAACCAATCATTTGTCTGTATGCCTTGAATATTTATTCTGGCTCCCATAGAATTTGAAGTGTCATTGGCAAAATGTTCATGACTCCAATTGCTAAAGTTAATCCCTGATATACCTATTGTTGGATTACCTTGATTGGCTTCGCTCCAACACATTGGAATAAATTCGTTTTGAAAAGATTCGTCAAAAAAATAAAGGCCGTTTACAACATAGCCGGTACAATAATTGTAAAAAGTAAAAGGTCCCACCCAGTCACTCGTATCTGTACCACAATCAGCACGTACATAAAAATCTATGTATTCTGAGGGTATATCTACATCGTCTGTAGAATAAGAGTTGTATGGATGGTTTTCAATTATTGGGATTCCTGAAGGTGTAAAACCAGATATGCCATATTCAATATCATACTCATTGCTTGTATTATTATTTGTCCATCTTACGGAAATATCCCAAGGGATGTTCGTTATATATAGATTAGATGGTGGATTGCAATTTTGTGCATTGATGATAAATGAACATGTTACTAGTATAAATAGAAATAGTGTAGTTTTTTTCATTTTGCAATAGTTGTATTTATAATTGTAAAGGTATATATAAAATATAATTTTTCAAAACTATTCTATTATCAAGGGTTCGTAAGAAAAGAAAACCGGAACTCGAAAAAAGAGATTATCTACTTTTCAAACTCCGGAAATCAATCTAAAAACTACTAACTAAAAATTGTATTTTACCATGAATTGAAGAATTTAGGTAAAACAACAAGACAAATATATGTTTGATGAATAAAAAAAACCCTGATATTTATCACTTAGAGGAAAAATAACTTATAATAAGTAGAAAAACAAGATATTATGATTTTTGATTTTGAGTATAAGAACGCCATTTTGTAATAACTTCTTTAAAGTCATGTGGTATTTCTGACTCAAAATTTAATTTTTTCCCAGTTGAAGGATGAGTGAAACCTAAAGTCTTGGCATGTAAAGCTTGACGAGGTATCACTTTAAAACAATTTTGTATAAACTGTTTGTATTTGGTAAATGTAGTTCCTTTTAAAATTTTATTTCCTCCATATCGTTCATCGTTGAACAAAGTATGCCCTATATGTTTAAAGTGAGCACGTATTTGATGTGTTCTACCTGTTTCTAATTTACATTCAACTAAAGTGACATATAAAAAACGTTCTATTACTTTATAATGTGTTACAGCGTGTTTACCAAAATCACCTTCTGGAAAAACATCCATTAGTAATCTATTTTTCAAACTACGTCCAATATTACCTTCTATAGTTCCTTGATCTTGTTCTAAATTTCCCCAAACTAAAGCATGATATAAGCGTTCGGTTGTTCGATCAAAGAACTGTTTAGATAAATTGGTCATAGCTAATTCTGTTTTGGCCACGACCAACAAACCACTGGTATCTTTGTCAATACGATGCACTAAACCAGGTCTTTCGTTTGAATTGGTGGGTAGATTTTCAATATGAAATAGCAGCCCATTAACTAGAGTACCTGTATAGTTTCCATGTCCTGGATGAACAACTAAACCTGCGGGTTTATTCACCACCATTAATGACTCATCTTCAAAAACAATGTTTAATGGAATATTTTCTGCAACTAATGGATTTTCATGCGGTGGATGTGAGAAAACAACACGAACTTCGTCTTTGGCTTTGACTTTGTAGTTTGATTTTACAACCGTATCATTAACTAATATTTGCCCTGCTTTTGCCGCTTGTTGAATTTTATTCCGAGTGGCATTTTCTATAAAATTCATTAAAAACTTATCGACCCGTAATGGTTCTTGACCCTCACTAGCAATAAATTTATAATGCTCGTAGTTTTCTTCTGAATTAAAATCGATAGTGTCCATTTGTTTTATACTTGATCAATTGTTTAGATATTACCATCACCTAAAACTAATTCAATAATTGATTTTTTTGGAAGTTTATCTCCGATTTCTATATTTTCTCCTTTGTGTTGTAATCCACGCACAACATTTTTTCCTCTATCAGGAACCCAAGTGGGCTTATTTCCTATTTCAAATCCAGCGGCTCGTAGCGTTGTTTCTACATTACGTCTTGTTTTTCCATAAAATTCAGGTATAGCAATACTTCTATATCCTGAAGGGTTTAAAGTAAGATATATTTGTCTGTTTTCTTTAACAATATCTCCAGGTTCTGGGTTTTGACGAATGACAGATTTTTTTGGATAATCTGGATTATAGCTTGCCGAATCAATAATGATATAGCGTAAATCTAACTCATCTAATGTTTTTTCAACATCACTTAATACTTGTTTTGACAAATCAGGGACTTCAATTTTTTGATTGTGATTTGTTACAATACGCAACCATTGAAATATTATTAGGATTAAGAGACCAATTCCAGCAACCGCTATTGCTACATGTCTCCAAAATACTTTACTTGTAAGAAATTTAATAAAACTCATATTTTAATATTTAGACAAAGATAGAAAATGAATTCAGAATTTAGAATTAGGAATTCAGAATTATGTCAAACATTACATTAATTAGCTGCTTTATTATTGATTTTTGTAGTTTTGTAAAGAACAAAAGAGTATAGATGAAAAATAGAGTAGCTGTAATTATGGGTGGGTATTCGTCAGAATATCAAATTTCTCTTAAAAGTGGGGCAATAGTTTGTCAAAATTTGAGTAATGATAAGTATGATATTTATCCTGTATATATTCTAAAAGATAAATGGGTATATATTGATGATGAAAAAAGAGAGTTTCCTATTGATAAATCTGACTTTTCTGTTCATATCAATGAAGATAAGATTAAATTTGATGTTGTTTTTAATGCAATTCACGGACACCCTGGTGAAGATGGTATATTGGTAGCTTATTTTGAGTTATTAGGAATTACACATACATCAGAAACTGCTTATCAAATGGGGTTGACTTTTAATAAACGAGATTGTTTAAGTGTATTAAACCCCTATGATATTCCTCATGCAAAATCATTTTATCTAAACAAGGGAGATAGAATTGATAGCAAAAAAATAATTGAAATAGTTGGTTTACCTTGTTTTGTAAAAGCAAATAGAGCTGGGTCAAGTTATGGAATTACAAAGATATATGAAGAATCAAAACTCCAGGAGGCAATATATTTCGCCTATAAAGAGGATGACGAAGTTTTGATTGAAGAATATTTAGATGGAATCGAAATTTCTGTTGGTGTCATTACATACCAAGGTGAAATAAAGGTATTGCCTGTAACAGAAATTGTATCAGAGAATGACTTCTTTGATTTTGAAGCCAAATATTTGGGAAAATCACAAGAAATTACACCAGCAAGAATTTCAGCCGACCAAGAAAATGCAGTTAAAAAAATTGCAAAAAAAGTATATAAAACATTAGGACTAAAAGGAATTTCACGAGCTGAGTATATTTTTAAAAATGGAATTCCTCATTTATTAGAAATCAATACAGTTCCGGGCTTAACAGATGAAAGTATTTTGCCTAAACAAGCTAGAGCAGCAGGTATTTCATTAGAAGAATTATTTGGGAATGCAGTAGAAAATGCATTAACAATCACAAATCATAAATAGTCTAACGTCTTAAGTTTATTAGAAAATCGGTCTAAAGTCTAAATTAAAATATATGAAACGAGCCATATTCCCAGGATCATTCGATCCCATAACATTAGGACATGTAGACATCATTAATCGAGCGATGAATTTATTTGATGAAATTATTATTGCTATAGGGGTAAATGATGATAAAAAGTACCTGTTTAGTTTAGAGCAACGTTTAGAATTTATTAAAGATACATTTGCAGATCAAACAAAAATTAAAGTTCAAACTTATAAAGGTTTAACAATCAATTATTGTAAGGAAATTGATGCCAACTATATTTTGAGAGGTTTACGTAATCCAGCAGATTTTGAATTTGAAAAAGCCATTGCCCAAACCAATAGAAATCTATCAGGCATTGAGACGGTATTTTTGTTGACAAGTGCTAATACGGCATATATTAGTTCGAGTATTGTAAGAGATGTCTATCGTCATCATGGTGATATTTCGTCATTGGTTCCAGAATCGGTTACAAAATTCACTATTAAGTAATCAAACTTGCCACATCCAGATAGTTTATAATATTCCTATTTTAAAAAAAGTAAACTAAAGTACATTTAATAAAAAAAACAGCATTAAAGAAGGGGGACAATAGTATTAATTATAAAAAGAATAGCAATATTGTTTTAGTCTATTAATTTACTTAAATTGCAGAAACATTTTTTTAATCAAGCTTTTTTAAAAAAATGGCATTAAATAACAAAATCGCAATTTATATGAATACGACAGGCTCAACAAAATCGATAATTTTTGTGTTATTTTTATTATTTTCAGTTAATATTGTTGCACAATCAACTTTTAAAGTAGTATGTGACAAAGCAGATAAAAGAGTTAAAGTTGTAAAATCTGATAATCGTTCCGCTAGATATGTACCAATTAAGAGCGGTTTTCCATTTAAGCAGATTGCACAAAAATGGATTGACGAGAATTATACTACGACTATATGTAATCCAGAGGAACTTGTAGATCAAATTGAATCAAAAAAAGAGACTTCTGATCATTCAATACCTGTAACTCAAGATAAGTTGGCTACTCAAAATAACTCAACCAAACTTCAAGCACGTAAAACAGGAGTGGATTCTAGTTCAGAATATCACAACACTTCACTTGTTGCAAATGTCAAATTTTCTAATATCGGTAAATCTTTTTCGTTAGAAAAAAATATGGTTACTGGGTTTGAAGTGGGTTTTGAACACCTTTTTGGTAAAAAAAATTATTTAGGAATAGGTTTAGGTATGAATTTTTACTTTGTCGATTTTTCTTCATATAATTTGGATGATCCACAGACTTTTTATTTTGCAAAATTTCCTATTTTCATTGGACATAGGTCTGAATACAAAAAAATACTTATAGCCTATGAGGTTGGGGTTGAGTACAATACAGAACTTCAAGCGTCAGATGAGGATATTGCTTTTTTAGGAAGAATACCAAATTCAAATTCTTATGATTTGTTATTACGAGTTAGAGTTGGTAAAGGTAAACTGCATTTTACAGTTGGTACCGAAAACTGGATCTCAAAAATCTTTGATGAAAATGATTTTGACATGTCAGCTTTCTACTTGGGAATAAAAGCTAGTTTCTAATTTATATTTAAAATGAAAAAATTAGGTGTATTAAAAGTTGATTTTTTATTAGTTAATAAAATGAAAAAGCAATTTATCTTTTTATTTAGACAAATAATAATTCTGTCACTATTTTTTCTACTACCAAGTAATTTGATTTCACAAGAAACAGATACTTTTGATTTAATAATGAATATCGAAGAGAAAGCAACTGTTGAAAGTGTCATCGAAACATCACAAACTGTTTCAAAAGAAACGCAAGAAAAGCTTCAGGAAGGTTTAGATAATTTGAAGAAATTAGAGAGTAATATGGGGAGCCTTAGCCCTGAACTTAAGAAGAAATTAAAAAAGACAAGCTCCCTCATAAAAAGTAAAATAAAAGACACACAAATAAAACTTAAAATTTTTGATAATGGTCTTAGTAGTTTATTGGATAAAAAAGAAAAAATAGATCAGGTTGTAAATTTTTATTACCGATATCTTCCAGATTCAGAAAATCCTTTTCGCTCACTTGAAGTATTAGAGAATATTTTTACAGATGTTGAATCGTTATTACCAAAAGAAGTAGAATATGAATACTTTAGGAATACAACAGTATGGCTTGCACGAACTGGAATAAAGTATTTTAAGGAAGCAATTGCTCTATCGCATGCTGGACTAAAAGACTTGCAAAAATTAATAAAGAATAGGGCTGGAGACTGTGTCGGTTATGTTGGAGGAGATGCAACAGCCGATAGTAGCGATCCAAAACGAAAAGCTTTTACAGATTTAAAAACAGGAGATGTCATTTGTTATACAGGTCTGCGACCAGTTAAAGGTGAAATATGGTCTAATACAGATGGAGATGGCGTTTATGTTTGGAGTTCAAAAAAATGGACAAAAATGGCGTGTGGATTAGGTGAAGTAGAGAATGTATATAATTCGTGGAACTTGGCTTATGGGAGACGTATTTCGGCTAAAAATTTAATCTATTGGTGTAATCAGGGACTTGGTGTTTTTCGCAAAGCTCGTGCAAGAGGGAAAAAGCAATTCAAACTATTAACTTCGATAGATCCTTGTCAAGAAAATATTTTGACAATTGTTGGTAAGTCAAGAGATGCTAGAGGACTTATGGAATCTGTAGAATATAATCAAAAATTATTTATAGTTAAATATATTTTTAAAAAGGATGGAGTCAGAGATACTGCTGAAATGTTAGCAAGGATATTAAATACCCATATTTTGCTAAATGCTAAAGTAAAAGATGAAAATGGAAATACAATAGCTAATGCAAATGTATCAATACAAACAGATTCTGATAATGTATCTGTAATTACTAATAAGTATGGGTCTTTTGAGGTATTGATAAAATTATCTAATAATAAATATGATTCACAAACTATCAGTATTAAAGTAAGTGCAGATAATTTTATTGACAACGAAAGTTCTTCTGTAATATTAGGCCAATGTATGAATTATGGAGTGCTAAAAATGAAAAGTATTGGTAAGCTTTTTATTTCGCCAGAGAATAGTACGATTAGTCAAGGAGAAACAGTTTATTTTTCTGTTTTCTATCAAGATGCATTAAAAAATAAGACTGATGTAACTTCTTTTGCACTTTCTAATTCAGAATATATTGGAAATTCTATTGGAACATTCCCAATTATCGTAACATATAACAATTTATCTGCAAAAGCATCAGTAGAAGTAATAAAAAGAGTTTGTGGTGCTAATGAAGTTTGGGACAATACAAGTCAAGATTGTATATGTCAACAAGGATACGAAAAGAGTAGTCAGGGTAATTGTATTGAGATAGTAGAAAATATATCAGAAATAGATATTCAACAAATACTTGATAACTCTGATTGTTCGCAATATGCTAACACAGAAGCAAAATGGGATTTCACTAGAGAAGAATCTTATTGTGATTGTATTGCTGGTTATAAATGGAATGACAAGTATACAAAATGTTTATCAAAACAAGATTTGATGGTTGCACAAGCAGATTGTTCACAATATTTAAATACATATGCAATTTGGGATCCTGTTAATCAAGAAGTAATTTGTGATTGTATCCCAGGTTTTGAATGGAATGATAATAATACAGAGTGTATATCAAAATCACAAGCAATTTTAGATAACACGGATTGTTCTGCATACCCAAATACCCAACCAGTATGGGATTCAGCTAGTCAGCAAGTATTTTGTGATTGTTCTCCTGGCTATAAATGGAACGCGAACTATACTGCTTGTGAAAGAATTACACAACAACAATC
>JAUVBX010000043.1 GCA_030590985.1 Lutibacter sp.
AGGCTAACAATTCTACTTTAATACGTTCTTGTTCCTTAAACCTTTGAAAAAAACTATACGTATTCCATAAAATCAAGCTAACGATTATAAGAGAAGCAATAATTATTCCCCAGCGGATAATTATTTTATAAGGTTGAAGTATCAATGGCTTAAATGTTTGATTAGCAAATATACAGTATTCTAATTCAAAACAAATTTTAAATAATTATGAATTATAACGAAAATAAATGAAATATCTTATAATAACTTTATAAGAAAATATTGAAATGAATAAATAATAACTTAGAAATATTTACTCCTATACATCAAGGTTTTCTTTCCCTTCAGAATCGATAAAATGTAAAGTGTGATAATCAAATTTTAAGCGTTCATCTTTTTTATAACACTCAATATAGCTATAGCAAATATGAGACATTACTACTCTCGAAGAATTAAATGCTGCAACAATGGAACCTCCTTTTTTACCAGATGCTAAATCTCCTGCCACAAATAATCCTTTTATTTTTGCTTCATGGTTATCATCAACTTCAAGAGCTTTTTCAACAAATTCTATACCTATAGTACTCAAAAAGTTCTCAGGTGTAGAACCACCAAGTGCATATACAACTCTGTCGTATTCTTTAGTAGCATATTTATCTTCCTCAAAATGTACTACAGGTTTTCCATTTTCTAAAACACTAATTTCATTAATATTACTTGACCATAAAATTTCTAACTGGTCATTTTCTTCTAGAAGCAAAGCACTTTCTTTATTTACAGGATTCATCCTCAGTAAAGAATCTCTACGATATGACAAACTCAATCTATTACCAAATTCAGCTAAATATTGTGCATATTCTGATGCTGAATCTCCTCCTCCAACTACCAATATATTTTCATTTTCAGCCTGAAAAGAATTTACATCAAAATGGATTTTCTTTCTTAATTGAATAGGTAACGTATAAGAGGGTTTATTTGGTTTTCCAAAAACACCAATGGCAACAATTACTATCATACTCCTATATTTACCACTTGAAGTTTGTATCTCGAATAGCGGGTCTATACTATTTCCTATAGCTTTAACTTTTTGAACTTCTTCATTGTATTGAACGTTTATACCAGCACTTTCAATAACTTTATCCATATAACTAATAGTCCCTTCCTTGTCTGTATCAGGTAAGCACATGGCGCCATGACAGACAGCTTTTATACCTTTAAAATTAGCTGTGACCATCTTTTTTTCTGGATATAAAGATCTAATGACATAAGAATGTTCAGAAGCCTTGTCAAACACCATAACATCTTCTTTACAAATACCTGCAGCTCTAGCCTCTGCAGCCATAGATATACCACCTGGCCCAGCACCGATAATTAATACTTTAAATTCCTTCATTTCTTTTGAATTAATAGTATCTATTTAGAAAGTCGTTAAAAAAATAAATTAGTAAATTGTAAGAAAGTAAACCTTATAACTCAGGTTTATAGCTTAAGTAATACGATCAAACATCATTTGAATAGCTTTTTGTGGATTATCCGCCTTAAATATTGCCGATCCCGCTACAAAAATATCACAACCTGCATCACATACTTCTTTAATATTTTCTATTTTAATTCCTCCATCAACTTCTACTTCTATATGTTCAGCATTTTTTTCTTTAAGTAATTTTTGCAAACGATGAAGTTTATCTATCGTATTTTGAATAAAACTTTGTCCCCCAAACCCTGGGTTTACTGACATAATTAAAACTAAATCAATATCCTCAAGAACATTTTCAATCATACTAATAGGCGTATGAGGATTTAATGAGACACCGGCTTTAACTCCTCTTGCCTTTATTTTTTGTAAAACACGATGCAAATGTGGTGTTGCCTCAGCATGAATTGTTAAATAATCTGCCCCAGCATCAATAAAAGCATCAATATAATCTCCGGGATTTTCAATCATAAGATGTACATCTAAAGGTATTGTTGCTACTTTATTAATTGCTTTTACAATGAAAGGTCCAAAGGTTATATTCGGAACAAAATGTCCATCCATTATATCTAAATGTAAAACATGTGCTCCTCCTTGTTCCACCATTTTAATATCTTTTTCAAGATTTGAAAAATCTGCAGATAGTAATGAGGGTGCTATTTTTTTTGTTTTCATATTGTCTAGTTTTACATTGAAAGTGCTGTTTCAACAACTTTTTCTGCTGTTATACCAAACTTTTCATAAAGTGTTTCTATTGGTGCTGATGCGCCAAAATGATCTAAACCAATTACTTTTCCATGTAAACCAACATATTTATACCATGACATGCTTGCTGCTGCCTCAATAGCAATACGTTTTGTAATATTTAACGGTAACACATTATCTCTAAATTTATCAGATTGCTCATCGAATAAATCAGTTGATGGCATGGAAACCACACGCACTTTTTTTCCTTTTTGGTTTAAAATATCCTTTGCTTTTAATGCAATTTCTACTTCTGATCCAGAAGCGATTAATATCGTATCAAATCCTTTGTCTTCAGTTAATACATAACCACCTCTATCAGCTGCTGTACAGTCTGTAATTCCTTTTTTACTTCTATCAATTATTGGCAACCCCTGACGAGTTAAAATCAAAGCAGTAGGTCCATTTTTTCTTTCTAGAGCAACTTTCCAACCCATTACTGTCTCATTAGCATCCATTGGTCTAAAACTAACTAAATTAGGAATAGCTCTTAATGATGCTAGATGCTCTACCGGTTGATGTGTTGGCCCATCTTCTCCTAACCCAATAGAATCATGTGTAAATACATAAATTGTTCTCAACCCCATAAGGGCAGCCATACGTATTGCAGAACGCATATAATCAGAAAAGACAAAAAAGGTTCCACCATAAGGAATTATTCCTCCGTGAAGTGCTAAACCATTCATAATTGCGCCCATTCCAAATTCTCTTACCCCGTAATGTATGTATTGACCTATTTTATTATCCTTACTAAAGGAGGTTTGACTTTTGGCATACGTATTATTAGATGGTGACAAATCTGCTGAACCGCCAACTAGAGTCGAGAGATTCTCTGCTAAATAATCGAGTACTTTACCAGAAGCTGAACGCGTGGCTAAACTTGTCCCTGATTCAAAATAGGGAATATCTAATTCAGGTAATTCATTGTTTATTGCCCTAATAAATTCGTCGTATAATTCTTTATTCTCCTTTTCGTAAGTTTTAGATTTTGTATTCCAATTGGCTTCTTTTAATTGTCCCTTTTCTATTACTTTTTTAGTAATTTTATAAACCTCAGTTGGCACATAAAAATCTTTTTGTGGAATTCCTAAATTTTTCTTTGTTAGTGTTATTTCTTCAACTCCTAAAGGTGCCCCGTGAGCAGCAGATTTTCCTTGCTTATTTGGACTTCCAAAACCAATAATTGTACGACAAATAATTAGTGATGGTTTTTTTGATTTCTTGGCTTTTTTAATAGCTTTATGAATTTCATCAAAATCATGTCCATTTATTTTTTGAACATGCCAATTATAAGCTTTAAATCTTTTTTGAACATTCTCAGAATAAGAAAGATTGGTTTCTCCATCGATGGTAATATCATTCGAATCATAAAACACAATTAATTTCCCAAACTTGTTATGTCCAGCAAAAGAGCAGGCTTCATGCGAAACTCCTTCTTGTAAATCGCCGTCACCTACCATCGCATAGGTGTAATGCTTGATTAGTTTATTTCCTTTCTTGTTATATTTAGCAGCCATATGTGCTTCTGCTAAAGCCATTCCTACAGCATTGGCAACACCCTGCCCTAACGGTCCTGTAGTCGTTTCAACACCTGGTGTATCATGTAACTCAGGATGTCCTGGTGTTTTACTTTTCCATTGACGAAAATCTTTTAAATCATCTAAAGATAAATCATAACCATAAAGATGCAGTAAACTATAGAGTAACATACTACCATGCCCACCAGATAATACATAACGATCTCTATTAAACCAATCTGGATTTTTAGGATTAAATTTTAAAAAATTACTAAATAATACGGCACCAACGTCTGCCATACCCATTGGTAAACCAGGATGTCCAGAATTTGCTCTCTGAACCCCATCCATTGATAATCCTCTGATTGTATTGGCGATTAGTTTTAAGTTATTGTTTTTCATTTTTTTTGATTGAATTTATTCCGTTTTTAATGGTTTTTGCAAAACAAAGATAGTTGTTTATTGTTATTTGAATTAGTAAATAGGATATTTAAAAAAATATGATAAAAATAATACTTCTACCACGTAAAATGCTTTGACAAAATATTTAATATTTTAAGATCACTAGTGTTTTTCACAATATTCCCTCTATTTTTACCTCCATAAAACTAAAATTAACTTTTGTGTCAATATTTCATTATTTTTCAAAAGACCCTAACAAAAGGGCCAAGTTTATGTTTGGAGCAATTGCACCAATCTACGCAAAAGTAGATCACTCTTTAGTAAAAGGCTACCAAAAAGCTATTGATATTTTACAGAAAGAGATTGAATTATCCAATCAAAGTGTTCTTGATATCGGAACTGGTACAGGTGCATGGGCAATGAAATTTATACAAAGTAATGCTGCAAAGGTTCAAGGTATTGACTTATCTCCAAAAATGCTAAAGATAAGCAAGGAGAAACACCCACAAATAATATTTTCTATTGGAAATGCTGAGGATTTAAAAGAAATTCCTGATAAATCTTTTGATATTGTAACAGCATCTTTTGTTATTCATAGTGTAAAAACTGATAGGAGAATCAAAATACTATCAGAAATGAAAAGAATTTCCAAAAAACATGTTGTTATTCATGATTTTTTAGGGAAAACCCCCATTTTTATACGTTTTTTAGAATTTATGGAACAAAGCGACTATAAAAACTTCAAAAAGAATTTTTGTGATGAATTGAATAGTTTTTTCCCTAATACAAAAAGAATAGAATCAGATTATGGTAGTGGTTTGTATATTGCTGAAAAATAAAAAACTAAATTGTTAATTAAAAATATACTATCTGTTCTTTAAAACCAAAACAGGCTCGTATATTTGCCCCACAAAAATATAGATTATGGACATAACAGGACGCATTAAACTAATTACCGACACCCAAGAATTTGGAAGTAACGGATTTAAAAAACGTGAAATTGTAATCACAACCGACGATCAATATCCACAACATATCATCATCGAATTTGTACAAGATAAATGTACTTTATTAGATAGTTATCAAGTAGGACAAGATGTGAAAATTGCTTTTAACCTTAGAGGTCGTGAATGGATCAATCCGGAAGGAGTGGCCAAATATTTTAATTCTTTAAGTGGATGGCGTGTTGAAGCTGCACAATCTAATACACCACCACCAATGGCACCACCACAAAATTTAGAACAAGTAGATCCTGATTCAAGTGACAATGAAGCTGACGATTTACCATTTTAAATTCACACTTCGACAAGCTCAATATGACATTGAACTTGTCAAAAGTTATACTAAGCTTATCGAAATACTTAATTAGTACTCATGTTTTTGTTGGGCGCATTGTATGATTTCCCACCAATAGAATTAGCCTCTCCTGAAGGCATAATTGCTGTAGGAGGAGATTTACATCCCAAACGACTGATTCAGGCATATAAAAATGGTATTTTTCCTTGGTTTAACGAGGGAGAACCAATCGTATGGTATAGTCCAGATCCAAGAATGGTTTTATTTCCTAAAGATATTCGCATTAGTAAGAGTATGCGAAAAATTATTCGCGATAAAATCTTTACGGTAACCTACAATCAAGCTTTTAAACAAGTAATTAGAAATTGTAAAACAGTTCAAAGAAAAGGACAAATTGGTAGTTGGATAACGGATGATTTAGAACAATCCATGATAAAGTTGCACAAACAAGGTATTGCAAAATCTGTTGAAGTTTGGCAAGACAATCAATTGGTTGGCGGTCTATACGGTCTTGATTTCGGAAACCTTTTTTGTGGTGAAAGCATGTTTAGCCTCGTTAGTAATACTTCAAAAATAGCCTATATTTTTCTTGCTCAAAAACTGGAATTAGAAAACTACCTACTTATTGATTGTCAAGTTTTCAACGAACATTTAGCTAGTTTAGGTGCACAAGAAATTTCAAGAAATACCTTTAAAGAATATTTACCCATAGATAATTAGTATCTTTGAAATATGAATATTCAAAATGCACAAAAAATCGTTGACAATTGGATTAAGGAATACGGTGTACGTTATTTTGACGAGTTGACAAATATGGCGATTCTTACCGAAGAAGTAGGTGAAGTAGCTCGTATAATATCTCGACGCTATGGCGAACAAAGTGAAAAAGAAAGTGATAAAAACAAAGATTTAGGACAAGAGCTATCTGATGTTTTATTTGTAGTATTTTGCATAGCCAACCAAACAGATATTGATCTAGAAAAAGCTTTTAAAAACAATCTTATTACCAAAACAAAACGTGATCACAACAGACATCACAATAATAAAAAATTAAAATAATGAGTAAAAGAGATATACGTAGAGAACCTTTTTGGCGTTTATCCCTGCGGTTTGGAATAGTTTTTATAATTGTAGTAATTATTATCCAACTAATTTGGGAATTATTTTCATCAGGTAATTTAAATGTTATTTTTGAAAGTATTCAGAATGGAAAGTGGATTGTTTATACTATTTCAAAACTAATTCTTGGGATAGTCTATGGGGTTACAATGGCTTTTTTTACTAAACGGAATGCTAAAAAAGCAAAGTGAGTATTAACTTAAATTACACAAAGAGCAATTCAATTTCTGGAACAATTCAGATTTCTGGTTCAAAAAGTGAATCAAATAGATTACTGATTTTACAAAAGTTATTTCCTGAAATTCAAATTGAAAATTTATCAAATTCTGATGATACAAAGGTCTTACAAAGAGCCTTAAAAACTACATCTGACACTATTGATATTGGTCATACAGGAACTGCCATGCGCTTTTTAACAGCTTATTTTTCAATTCAAGAGGGTAAAATAATAACCTTGACGGGTTCTAGTAGAATGCAAGAAAGACCCATAAAAATTTTAGTAGATGCATTACGAGATTTGGGTGCTGATATTACGTATCTAAAAAATGAAGGATACCCTCCTCTTTTAATAAAAGGAAAAAAACTTTCAAAAAATAGTGTATCTATCTTAGGAAATGTGAGTAGTCAATACATCTCTGCATTTTTACTCATTGCTTCATCTTTACAAGAAGGTATAGAGATTCATCTTCGGGGTACAGTAACTTCTATTCCCTACATACAAATGACATTATCTTTACTCAATAAGATTGGAGTTGAAACATCATTTAATGGGAAAACAATAATTGTAAAACAATTCAAAACCTTAAACAAATTTGCTGACAAAGTAGCTATGAATTCTAAAACTTTTTTTATAGAACCCGATTGGAGTAGCGCTTCCTATTTCTACAGTTTAGCAGCACTACATTCCAACCTAAAAATTGAATTAGTTGGCTTTAAAAAAAAAAGTATACAAGGCGATAGCATATTGCCTGAAATCTATAAACAATTCGGTGTAACAACTACTTTTAATAAAAATGGAATGAGTCTAAGATCAAATTCCAATGACTTTCACTCATTACCTTTAACCATAGACCTAGCTAATACACCTGATTTAGCTCAAACGATTGCTGTAACCTATCTAGGATTAGGTAAAAATTGTTATTTGACTGGCTTACATACCTTAAAAATTAAAGAAACAAATCGTTTAAAAGCTCTCAAAAAAGAATTAGAAAAATTTAATGCAAAAGTAATAATAACAGATGATAGCTTAAACTTGACTCCAAACTCCTTTCCATTAAAAAAGAACAGAGGTCCGATTTCTATAGACACTTATAATGATCATCGTATGGCTATGGCATTTGCCCCTCTATCTGTGAAAATACCACTAGAAATAAGAAATTCTAAAGTAGTTAGTAAATCATACCCCAATTTTTGGAATGATTTCAACAATCTTTTTAATTAGTTTTTAAGAAACGTTTAAAAAATAATTCCTATTTTACTTGACAACGGCTATCTCTATATTGTATATTTGCAGCCGCTTAAGACTAAGCTGCAATTAAAAGCTAAAAATCATTAACCTTTTAAACCAATTATTTTGAAAATGAAATTATCGCAATTCAATTTTGAATTGCCAGAAAAGTTATTGGCTGAATTTCCTGCTGAAAACCGAGATGAAGCACGATTAATGGTTATCCATAGAGATACTCAAAAGATTGAACACAAACTTTTTAAAGATTTAATAGACTATTTTGATGATGGTGATTTAATGATCCTAAACAATACCAAAGTGTTTCCCGCACGTTTAATAGGTGAAAAAGAAAAAACAGGTGCTCAAATAGAAGTCTTTTTATTACGAGAATTAAATGCCGAAAACCGTTTATGGGATGTATTAGTAGATCCTGCTCGAAAAATTAGAATTGGTAATAAATTGTTTTTTGGAGATGATGACAGTTTAATTGCTGAAGTCATTGATAACACCACCTCTAGAGGTAGAACTTTACGTTTTTTATTCGATGGTGATCATGAGGAATTTATTAATAAAATAAAAGAATTGGGCTTAACCCCACTTCCAAAATATATCAAACGTGAACCTACAGAAGAAGATGCAGAGCGTTACCAAACTATTTATGCAAAACACGAAGGTGCAGTTGCTGCCCCTACCGCTGGTATGCATTTTTCTAAACACTTAATGAAACGATTAGAAATAAAAGGTATTGATTTTGCTGAATTAACCTTACATGTTGGTTTAGGGACTTTTAGTGCTGTAGAGGTTGAAGATTTATCCAAACACAAAATGGATTCTGAAAAAATAATAATACCTCAAGATGTAGCTGATAAAGTAAATGCTGTTAAAGATAAAAAACATAAAATCGTTGCGGTTGGCACAACTGTTATGAGGGCTATTGAAAGTTCTGTTTCTTCTAACCATCAACTAAATTCGGTAGAAAAATGGACTCATAAGTTTATTTTTCCCCCTTATGAATTTAGTATTCCAGATGCAATGATTACTAATTTTCACACACCAAAATCTACTTTAATGATGATGACAGCCGCTTTTTGTGGTTATGATTTATTAATGAAGGCATATAAAGAAGCTGTTAAAGAAAAATATAAATTCTTTTCTTATGGCGATGCCATGTTAATTCTATAATAGCTGTTGACTGATAGAAAACATTAATACTAAAAAACCCACTCAAAAATTGAGTGGGTTTTTTTAATACTATTTTGCAATGTGTTATGCTAAAGATACACGATTGAATCTAACAACATTTACATCACCATAAGTCTTTACATAATCAGCAACATTTTGTTTTGCGTCTTTAATAAAATCTTGGTCTAACAAACATTGTTCTTGATCAAGTGTTGTATTATCAGAAATAAATCTTTCCATTTTTCCAGGAAGTATTCTATCCCAAATCTGCTCAGGTTTGCCTTCAGCTTTTAATTCTGCTTTAGCATCCTCTTCAGCTTTAGCAATAACTTCTTTTGTCAATTGAGCCATAGAAATATATTGAGGAACATTTTTTAGAGTTTTTCCCAATCTTCCTAATTCGATATTATCTTTTTCAATCGCAGCAATTCTAGCTTCAGTCTCAGCTTCTACAAAACTTGCATCAAAATCTTTATAAGATAAAGTTGTTGCACCCATAGAAGCAACTTGCATAGCTACATCTTTTGTCAAATCTTCTGCTTTATCAACGGCTGAAGATAATCCAACTACTGCTGCAATTTTATTACCAACATGAATATAAGAGCCAACATAAGGAGCTTCAATTCTTTCAAAACCACCTATTTCAAGTTTCTCACCAATTACTCCTGTTTGCTCAATTACTTTTTCAGCAACACTAATACCGTTATCATATTCAGCAGCCATAAATGCTTCTTTATCTGATACATTTAGTGCAATTTCAGCGAATTTATGTGCCATAGCAACATAATCAGCATTTTTAGCAACAAAATCTGTCTCACAGTTTAACGATATAACAACACCTACGGTATTATCAGCATTTATTTTTGCTATTGCAGCTCCTTCAGATGATTCTCTGTCTGCTCTTTTTGCTGCTACTTTTTGTCCTTTTTTACGTAATACTGTAATTGCTTTGTCAAAATCTCCTTCTGACTCTACCAATGCATTTTTACAATCCATCATTCCAGCACCTGTCATTTTACGTAACTTACTTACCTCTGCGGCGGATATTTTTACCATTTTCTATTTAATTTTTGGTATTACTAACTTTTTACTTTTTTTTATTGTCAGCTGATTTTGTTTCAACTTTTGTTTCAGTTTTTTCAACTGGTTTTTCTTCTTTCGACTTTTCAGAAACTTTCTTTTCTTTACTAGCTTTCCTTTCGGCCAAACCTTCAGCAATAGCTTCTGTTAAATAAGTCAAAACTTTGTCAATTGATTTTGTTGCATCATCATTAGATGGTATCACATAATTAATTGGTCTTGGATCAGAGTTAGTATCAACCATTGCAAAAATTGGAATATTTAACTTGTTTGCCTCTGCTACTGCAATGTGTTCTTTTTTAACATCAACAACTATAACTGCTCCAGGCAAACGAGTCATATCGGCAATTGAACCTAAGTTTTTTTCTAACTTAGTTCTTTGACGATTGATCTGTAATTTCTCTCTTTTTGAAAGAGCATCAAATGAACCGTCTTGTTTCATACGATCGATATTTGACATCTTTTTTACAGCTCTACGAATAGTTTGGAAATTAGTTAGCATACCACCCATCCATCTTTCAGTGATGTATGGCATGTTTACTCCTTCTGCATTTTTAACAATGATTTCTTTCGCTTGTTCCTTAGTTGAAACGAATAAAACACGTCGACCAGAAGCTGCAATTTTCTTTAATGCAGCTGCTGATTCTTCCATTTTAGCAATTGTTTTGTATAGGTCAATAATATGTACTCCATTTCTTTCTGAGTACACGTATGGAGCCATATTTGGGTTCCATTTACGAGTTAAGTGTCCAAAATGAACACCTGCTCCAATCATTTCTTTAATGTCAATATTTGCCATCTGTTAAATTGATTTACGTTCCGTTGAGTTAGCAATAGTAAGGTAGTAACTTATTAATTAGTCGATACTATTTGGATGCTAAATAAATTTCAACAATAACTGATTTATAATAAAATTTTGTTTGAGGTTAACGTTTAGAGAATTGGAATTTCTTACGCGCTTTCTTTTGGCCAAATTTCTTACGTTCAACCATTCTTGGGTCACGTGTAAGTAATCCTTCTGGTTTTAGAATTAATCTATAATCAGGATTAATTTCTGTTAAAGCCTTAGAAATTGCTAACCGAATAGCTTCTGCTTGTCCTTTTATGCCTCCTCCTTTTACAGTAACTACAATATCGTAACTTTTTTCATTATCGGTTAATGATAAAGGTTGATTTACTTTATATTGTAATGTAGGAGTTGTAAAGTAAGTATTTAAATCTCTTTTGTTTATAGTAATATTGCCTTTCCCATCTTTTAGAAAGACACGTGCTATAGCTTTTTTTCTACGACCTGTTTTGTGTACTACTTTCATCTTATCTCAAATCATTTAGGTTAAACTTCTTTGGTTTTTGCGCACTTTGATTGTGTTCCTCACCTACGTTTACATATAGATTTCTAAACAATGCACTACCTAATTTATTTTTAGGTAACATTCCTTTTATAGCATGTTCGACCAAACGAGTTGGATCTTTGTCAAACAATTGTGTCGCTGTAATAGAACGTTGTCCTCCTGGATAACCTGTGTGACGAATATAGGTTTTGTCACTCCATTTTTTTCCAGATAATTTGATTTTTTCCGCATTGATGATGACAATATTGTCACCACAATCTACATGCGGTGTGTAGTTGGGTTTGTACTTACCTCTCAAAAGCATTGCTACTTTTGAAGCAAGACGACCCAAGGTTTGTCCGTCTGCATCAACTAACAACCATTCTTTATTAACGGTGTTTTTGTTAGCCGACACTGTTTTGTAACTCAATGTATTCACTACTATTGGTTTTTTGTGTGTTAAACTTATTTTTTTTAATCGCCTCTTCTTTAAAAGAGTGCGCAAAATTAGTGGTTTTTTCTCAATAAAAAAAGCACAATCAGAATTAATTCTGATTGTGCTTTAATTTAAGTTTGTGTGTAACTAACTATTCTGAAACTGGAATACGTAAAACTTGACCAGGATAAATTAAATCTGGACTTTTTAGCATCGGTTTATTAGCTTCAAAAATAACTGGATACTTCATAGCATTTCCATAATACTTTTTAGCGATTTTGCTTAACGAATCTCCACTAACAACAGTATGAAATTGTGCTTGTGGTTCTTCAACTGCAACAGTCATTCTGTCATCAACATTAGCAATGCCTTCCGTGTTTCCTAATACTAAAACAACCTTTTCACGTGTTTCTTGAGAATCAGCTTCTCCCCAAACTGTCGCGGTATCTTCTTCTACTTCTATATTTAAATCGCGTACTTCAAATCCTAATTTTTCGACAGCTTCTGAAAGCATGTTTGCTTTGTCTATCTTTTCTTCTGCTGTCGTTTTCCCGATACCAAAAACTTTAGCACCAGCATTTTTAATAAATGAAAATAATCCCATAATATAAATTTTTTAGGTTATACAAATAACGAGCAAAGGTAAAGGTAAAAACTTGTAAATCAAAATAACCGAAGAGCAATATTCAAATATTAACTCTATCTAATTTAAAATCAGCTCTTAACAAATTACCAATAACAATTGGAAAATATTTATATTCTAGTTTATGAATACGTCCAGCAATTTGCTCTGGTGAATCTTGTGGAGAAATTGTAATTTTCTTTTGGAAAATTATACCACCTTCATCATATTGTTCGTTGACATAGTGTATGCTTATACCTGTTTCTTTTTCACAATTATCTTTAACGGCCTCATGTACACGCATTCCATACATACCTTTCCCTCCATATTTCGGTAACAGAGCTGGATGAATATTGACAATTCTATTTGGAAACATCTCAATTAGCGACTCTGGAATACGCCATAAAAAACCTGCCAAAATAACAAAATCCACTTTTTTTAATATAGTATCAACAATATCGTTGGTCTTATAGAATTCTTCACGAGTAAAATCTAATGTATTAACATTCAATCGTTTTGCTCTATCCAATACTTTGGCATCCTTATTGTTTGACAAGACAAGAACAATACGGGCAAGATCACTCTTTTGAAAATATGTAATAAGATTTTCAGCATTAGTACCATTTCCCGAAGCAAAAACAGCTATTCGCAACATTATTAATAAATTTTAAATAAATGACGTCCTATCGACGTCCATATAACACCATTATGGGATGAAAATACAACTTTTAACGCGAATAGTTAATAATAATTTGAAAATTAAATTATGATATATAAAAAGTTTGTTATTTTTGCCACATAATTAATTAAAAAACCTTAAACAATTATGTCAGACATTGCATCAAGAGTAAAAGCCATTATCATAGATAAATTAGGCGTTGATGAAAACGAAGTTACTATGGAAGCGAGTTTTACCAATGACTTGGGCTCAGACTCGTTAGACACTGTAGAGTTAATCATGGAATTTGAAAAAGAATTTGATATTCAAATACCAGATGATCAAGCTGAAAACATTGCTACCGTAGGGCAAGCAATTAAGTATATTGAAGCAGCAAAAAAATAATATTATTTATACTTACTAAAAGCTATAGAAAAAACAATTTTCTATAGCTTTTTTTTTATCTTAAAAAAACGGTTACCTTTACATTTCAGGCTTCATAGCTTGGCATCTAACTATTTTACAATACTAATTATGAAACAAAGACGTGTAGTTATCACTGGGCTTGGGGCTCTAACTCCGATAGGAAATAATGTTAAAGAATATTGGGAAGGTTTGGTTAATGGAGTAAGTGGTGCAGCACCTATTACAAATTTTGATGC
>JAUVBX010000035.1 GCA_030590985.1 Lutibacter sp.
CGGGAATTGTATTATCAGGTGGTCTAAAACCTGAGCCACCTATTATTGAACTGATAGAAGGTTTATCGCGCAAAATACCTATTCTTTCTGTAAAAGGGGATACTTATCCAACAACTAAAGCTGTAGGGAAAATTCATTCTCAAATCTATGCAGATAACAAGCAAAAAATATCTTTATCCATACGAACCTTTGATAAATATATAGCTGATTTTGAATTGGCAAATGCATTAATTACTTTTAAATCAGATGGAATTACACCTCGTATGTTTCAATACAATTTACTAAAACGAGCTCAAAAGCATAAAAAGCATATTGTATTACCTGAAGGAAAAGACGAAAGAGTATTAAGAGCTGCAGCACGTCTATCAAATCAAGGTGTTGTTGATATAACAATTTTAGGAGATATTGAAGAAATTAAAAAACAGGTAGAATCTTTGGGTATTCAATTAAATTTTGATAAAATTCAAATTATCAACCCTATCGAATCTTCTAATTTTAAAGATTATGCAGCTACTCTATATGAATTGCGTAAACATAAGAAAATGAATTTGGCGATGGCAGAAGATAAGATGGTAGATGTATCTTATTTTGGTACTATGATGGTTTATAAAGGACATGCAGATGGCATGGTTTCTGGTGCTGCACATACTACACAACACACCATTTTACCTGCTTTACAGTTTATAAAAACCAAACCAGGAGTATCGGTGGTATCCTCTATTTTCTTTATGTGTTTAGACGATCGGGTTTCTGTTTTTGGTGACTGTGCAATTAATCCAAATCCAACAGCAGAACAATTGGCAGAAATTGCCATTTCATCTGCTGATTCAACCAAAGCATTTGGTATTGAACCCAAAGTAGCGATGTTATCTTATTCATCAGGAGCATCAGGTATTGGCGAAGATGTTGATCGTGTTAGAGAAGCGACAGAAATTGTAAAAAAATTACGTCCAGACCTAAAAGTTGAAGGACCCATACAATATGATGCAGCTGTTGACCCGATAATTGGGAAAAGCAAATTACCTAACTCTGAAGTTGCCGGTCAGGCAAGTGTATTAATTTTCCCTGATTTAAATACAGGAAATAATACTTATAAAGCGGTGCAACGTGAAACAGGAGCTTTAGCAATTGGACCCATGTTACAAGGTTTAAACAAACCAGTAAACGATTTAAGTCGTGGTTGTACTGTTGATGATATTTTTAATACGGTTATTATAACTGCGATACAAGCTGAAGGGCTTTAGATTTTGTCATTTTGAATGAATTGAAATGCTAATTGTTTAATTAGAAATTTTTTTGGGGTAGAGTTGTTATTAAATATAAAAGTTGCTAAAAGGTTTAAACAACAGTTTATTATAAATTATAAAAAAATAATATATTAGTTATTTAGAATTAGTATAAATATATTTTGTAATTATCTATAAAACAATGACATATAATATGGGGGGGGCAAAATTTATCAAAATAATTAAAATAAATTTATACCTTTAGCAATCCCAAACAATGCTATTGTTTATGACCCTTAAAGAAAAATGCTGTAAAAAATCAATATACATAATCAGAAAGAATAACGTATGTAGTATACGTAATCTTAACTATACCTTTCAGAAATACACAATGACATAGTAAACTTAAAATAGAGAAAGCTGCTACCGAAGTAACAGCTTCTCACAGTCAAACTAACAAGTCCAATTGTTTAATTTAACATAGCGAAGTTATAAAAAAAAGGAGTATAAAGAGATGGATTTCAACAAAATATTAAGCTTAGCAATTCTTTTTGGCTATATGCAAGGTTTTACCATACTGTTCTTATCAATATATAACGGTCGAATTAAAGTAAGAGCTTACCTTTTTTTAAACCTATTGGTTTTAATTCTCTCTTTAAATAATTTACAAGCTTGGATTACCAATAATCATTTTTCATTTCATTCTTATTATTTAGATCATCATTTTACACCTTGGTATATTTTAATAACTCCCTTTTTTTATCTTTTTATTACAGAATATATTGAGGCAAAACACAAAAAATGGATAGTAGGTTTTAGTATCGCTTTCTTTATTGTTGTTTCTATTATTAAAACAGTTATATTGTTTACGTATAGACATGCAGATATTACTATTGTAAAAAACGAACTTTTTGATTTTAATAAATATAGTGAGCTAGTTGGTTTGGTTTTTATAATTGGAGTTGTAGTTTATATTTACCGCTTGATCAGTAGAGATAAAAACCGTAAAATCTTAGAGTCTTACAATAACCTGCAATGGTTGCCGACATTTATGAAATTGGGTTTTAGTATAATAGTAATTTGGATGATTGCACTTTCTATCAGAGCTCTTTATGACCAAAACTCACAGTTTGTCTATAATACCCTTAGGGTGAGTATTACCTTATTAATTTATTGGATTACCTATAAAGCTATGTACACAAAGAATAGTATTACTAAAAAAAGTATGGGTAGTAAGAGAAGGAGTTTTTCTGATAAACAAGACTATAATGATTATAAGAGATTAGAACAGTGTTTTATTAATACAGATATTTATGCAAATCAAACCTTAAAGATTGATGATGTATGTGAGAATTTAGCCATTGGAAAGAATAAAATAACCCGAATAATAAAAAAGTATGCCAAGACTAATTTTAGCACTTATGTTAACAGCTATAGAGTAGAAAAGGCCAAACAGTTACTTGTAGACACTAGTTTTTCAAACTATTCTATTGAATCAATAGGCTTAGAGTCAGGTTATAATTCTAACTCATCTTTCTACACTCATTTTAAAAAAATCACTGGAAAAACACCCAAAGAGTATCAGGATGAAAATATGAGAACTTAAGATTTTAATATATAAATTTCTCCAAATTTTCCACACCTGTTGAAAATCTAAAGTTCTTTTTAAAAGATTTATCTATTTTCGGTGATGAATTTTACAACCCTATTATTTACTCTTATGAATCTTTTAAAACAATTTTACTTTACAGTTCATATTTTTACATTCTTGTGTATATGTAAAAAAGAAGTTTAAGAAAGATTTTGCGAGTTGTAATTAAATTAACACAAACAATTATATAATGAAAATTATTACTTTTTTACTCACACAATTTGTCTTAATTGTCAGCTTTGCCCAGCAAACATATGTGCCTGATGATAATTTTGAAGCATACTTAGAAGCCAATGGTATGGGAAATGGTATTGCAAATGATAATTATGTTTTAACAAGTAATATTGAAAATGTTACCTCTCTAGACGTAAGTGATAAAAGTATTGAAGATTTAACGGGTATTGAAGACTTTGAGGATATTAATGATTTAAATTGTAGTGACAACCATTTAACAGCAATAGACATAAGCAATAATATTGCATTAACTGTATTGAAATGTTCTATTAATTCTTTAGCAGATCTTGATGTAAGTGCAAATACTAATTTAGTTGAGTTAAAATGTTATGTTAATAATCTAACAATGTTAGATATAAGTAATAATACATCTTTGACTATGTTAGTTTGTTTTTACAATGAATTAATAGATTTGGATACAAGTACAAATACAGCATTATCAGTTTTATATTGCGGGAATAACAATTTAACTGAATTAGATACGAGCACAAATGTTTTGTTGACTGATATATCTTGTGGTTCAAATAATATTTCAGATCTTGACTTAAGCAATAATACTGCGTTAACTAACTTACAATGCAGTCAAACAAATATAACAGAGTTAGATATACATTCAAACACAGCATTAAGAATTTTAGCTTGTTATATTAATGGTTTAACAGCTTTGGATGTAAGTACAAATACTGCATTGACTACTCTTATTTGTCACACAAATAATTTAACTACTTTAGATGTAAGCAGTAATATGGCTTTACTTGATTTGTACTGTTACTCAAATAATCTTACGGCATTAGATTTAAGTTATAACACAGAGTTAGCTACATTGTTTTGTCAAAACAACCAACTGGCTGATTTAGATATAAGTAACGGAAATAATATTAACATCAGTAATGAACAATTTTCTGTCTTAAACAACCCAAATCTAACCTGTGTTTTTGTTGATGATGCAACATGGAGTGAGGCAAATTGGACAAATATTGATGAAACAAGCACTTTTGTAGAAACACAAGCCGAGTGTGATGCTTTGGGCATAAATGATGTGGCTTTTATAAATAAAATCACTTTGTTTCCTAACCCGACTTCAGGAATACTAAAAAGTAACATAACTAATAGCGACCATTTTAAGAGTATAGCTATATATAATTCGATAGGAGTGAATATAGTAACACAACCGGTAAAAAATGAGATTGATATATCAAATCTATCAACCGGGGTTTATGTTATAAAACTTACCGATAACAATGGTGTGGAGACACAATTAAAAATTATTAAAAAATAGATTTTTAGACTAATAGAAGAAAAGAACCAGAATCAAGAACCAAGAATCAAGACGCAATACAATGCGTCTCTTACAACTTTAAACTAAACAAACCATGAAAACACTAAAACAACTTTTACTATACAGTTTATTGCTACTAATTTTCACTAATGGCTCTTGTGTAAAACCTGAGATTCCCACAGGGGATAATTCTTTCTCTTGTTATATAAATGGAGAATTATTTGTGCCAAAAGGGAGTTCAGATATTGGGTCTACATTACCCATAAATTCAGATGGTTTAATTATTAGTGAGAATGAAAGTTTTTTTCAAGCTTCAGCAGGTAATCAAGAGAAATACCTATTAATGTTTAACATAGTCGATTGGGATGAGAGTACTTTTAATCTATCAGTAAGTGATGGTAATTATTATAATCATAATATCAGTCATGCAATGCTAAATGTTGATGGCATATGGTATCACTCAAAAGATAATTCTGGAACTGTTACTTTTATTGAAGCTAATATTGAAGGAAACACAACAGGCACATTTGAGTTTACTTTATATAACGAAAATGATATAATTCATGTAACTGATGGGAATTTTGATGATTAATCAGAATTAAAACACACACGTACTACAATGACCTAAAAAAATACTAAAAAATTAAGAAAACTGCGAAAAATAGTAACAGCTCTTATAGTAAAACTAACAAGTCCAAATAATTAATTTAATACAAAAACAATGAAAAACATATTACTGACAGTCATTTTAATATTGACCTTGATACGCTGTAACCTATAAAAAACACATTTTTTAACAATTTAACTAAAACAAAGAACATGAAAACTTTTAAACAAATAAATATAAAACATACGAAAGTGAAAAGATTAGTCTTGTTGTTAACATCACTTCTTATTGGCTGTAGTCATCTTGCTCCAAAAGAAACATATTATCATTTTCGAGATAATGATTTTGACAAATTATTATCTTTTGAGATGAGTCAAATCATTAAATATAAAAATGAAATTGAAAATGAAAATGAAATTATTTTTGAAGTTACAAAAGTTTCAGACGATTATAAAAAACAATATACAGTAACCAGCATGACGGCTGGTGTGTTGCATTATTTTTATTATGATGTCCAAGAAATTGAATTGAAAGCTTATCCAAATATTCCAATTCGTTATAAACTAAGGAGATTTCCAATTGATGTGGAACAAGCTAAAGATGATGATTTTACTGAATATCCATCAGATTTCAAAGGAAATCTTTATTTCCCTTATTGGAATGAAATTGAAGCCATCAATCTTGATATTAACTTTGATGATGAAAGGACTAGTATGCTTGTTAATGGTATAAATTATGAAAATGTGTATGTATTTGAATCTGGTAATCCAGATCCAATAGTGATTAGTACAACATTTGTCAAAAATGTTAATACTATCTACTATGATTTACATTATGGTATCATTGGATTTGACGATATAGATGGTAGGGAGTGGAGAATAAGTGATTAGAATCATATAGTAAATTGGTGTTTTGGCTCGTTTGATTTATCACAGAGTAGAGGTAATTTTTACGATTATAGTTTAAGTCAAGCTATGCTAAAAATTAATGATACTTGATACTTATCCAAAGAAAACCCTGGTAGTATAACTTTTACCGAAGCCGATATTGATGGTGATACAAAAGGAATATTTGAGTTCACGCTTTATAACGAGAACAATGATAATGATGTAATACACATAACTAATGGACAATTTGATGACTAATAGAATAGTAAAAACTAATTTTAATATACAAAATACTACTTAAAATGGTATAATACACAATTAAAAATAGAGAAAGCTTTGAATAATAGTAAAAGTTTCTTGCAGTTTTCTAACAAGTCCGATTAACTAATTTAATACAATAAAAATGAACAATACAATTACATTCTTAAAGAAGATATCTTTACTTGCCTTATTCTTATTACCAACTGTCGTTTTTTCTCAAGAAATTTTGCAACCAACTGACGAAAAAACTTATACAGAATATATGGATAAAGTGCTGGAGACAGTAAAAATAAATGATGCCAATCAATTTAAAAACGGCATACTTTATGATAGGGTTTTTTCAATGGCAAGATTAGACCTATTTAATAACACAGATTCTACAAACACCTCCGGTTATGATCATTTTAAACGATCATGGAGTGAACTTTATTCAGCCAGTCTTAGTCCTGATTTTCTCACTTTACAAATAATTGATGATATAGCCTATCACTTTGAAAGAGAAAATATTATACAAGTAGGAATCATCAATATTGATTTTACACAAATAGACTCTACTGCTCTAAAACCAACAAACCCTAAACTTGAAATTGTAAACCAGAAAATTGAGCGTATAGAAAACATGGATCCTTATATCCATAAGCAAGTTGTAGTCGTATCACCTTTAAGTTCTAGTGTTATCTATGGTAACACTGTAACATTTGAGTTTGGGAAGATTTTTTTAAATAAGTCTGAAAAACAAATTGAGAGCTTGACAGCCTTTTTTGAAAACGACCAATCATTTCCTATTATAGAGAATGGCTTATTTGTCAATGGAAGCATTAATGTTAATTTTCAAGAAAATGGCTTAAAACAAATTGCCTTTGATATTGAATATTCAGATGGTACATTTTTAACAACTTTTGCTGTTTGTCCTGTTCAAACAATTCCGCCTGATTACAGTGAAATACAAACAATTATAGCCAATCAATCTTTTCAGGGTTATGACGAACCTAGTGATTGTTATGGCTCTTGTTTAGGACAAGGAGAGTATAAAGTTTTTTTAGCACCTGGTAATAATGAGATAACTAAGCCTTATATTGTTGTGGATGGTTTTGATCCTAAAGATAATAGGAAAATTGAAGGAGAGAAAAGTATTTTTGAAATGATGAATTATAATAATGCTGAAAATAATTTTGTAGAAACATTAAATAGCGAAGGTTTTGACGTTATTATTCTAAGTTTTCCTAGATATGTTATAGGACAGAAATTTATACCGATAATTGGTTATATAAATATTTATAGAGATGGAGGAGCAGACTATATACAGCGTAATGCCAAAGTTTTAGAAGCGCTTATTGATCATGTTAATTCGGTACTCACAAGTAACGGTAGTACAGAGAAATTAATAGTTGCAGGTCCCAGTATGGGTGCTTTGATTACACAATACGCTTTAGTCGAAATGGAACAAAATGGAGAGAATCACAATGTAGATTTATGGATTTCTTTTGATGGACCACATAAAGGAGCTAACATTTCTTATGGAATGCAACGAGCTGTAAAATATTTAAATCTTAATAGCGCATTATACGCATTAAAAGTACCTGCCGCAAAACAAATGCTTATTAATCATTATTTGGCTTATTCAGAGGGTTTTCCTCAAGGTGCACCGGGTTTTAGGAGTAATTTTCAAAACGAACTAGATAATATGGGTATTCCACAGCAGACCCGACGAAATATTGCAGTTTTAAATGGAAGCATAACAGGTGTAGAAAAGGCTACTCCCGGAGCTAATATGGCTTATTTACATGCGTCAGCTTTGTTAGGTTTAGGAAATGGAAAACTATGGATTAATAATACTCCTATCTATGGTCAAGAAGAAGTTTTTAAATTAAAGATAACAATACTTTGGGGAACTATTACTGTGTTAAATGTTAATAGTAAAAGTACAACTTCATCAAGTTATGGCAGTTTAGATAATGCACCCGGTGGTTATTTTAATATTGTGCAACGTGCAGAAGAAGCATTAGATGCAACATTCCCAGTATGGTATTCTCATGGTATAACCGGAGATTGGGGTATTTATGGCGAGATTCCGTGGTGGGCACATATTCTTGCTATACCGTTAGTTGATTGGGTATATGTTGATTTAAAAAGTGATTTTTCTTTTGTCCCTACAAAAAGTGCAATTGCTTATAGTGGCACTAGTACCCTTTGGAGAGAGAATATTGGTTGTCGTAATTTAGTTTGCACAGGTGAAACACCTTTTGATAGCTATTTTGCACCAATAGAGAATCAAGCACATGCAAGCTTACACGCTAATGGAATAGAGTGGTTATTAGATGAAATACAAGGTATAGAAAGAGAGCCAGAATATGGTGGGTGTTCGAGTGTTTCAGCCGAAATAATTGGTGACAACATTATCTGTTATAATGATACCAAGACCTATCAATTAGATAATACGTGTAGTGGTAGTGCAACATGGTTAGTTTCAAGTAATTTACAAGTAATATCATCAACCAATTCATCAGTTTATCTAAAATCCATCAGCACCAATACGGGTTACGCATGGGTAAAAGCTACTTTTGATAATGGACAGTCAATCATTAAACATCTGGTAGGTAAACCACTTTATAATTTTGAGATTGAAGAAGATTATCCAATAATTTTAAGAATAACAGATGATGATTTGCCTATACCATTAGTAGAACAAAATATTACAAGTATCGAATGGGTACAGACTTCTCCAATCAATGAAGGTGAGCTATATGCAGAACCAAATTCATATGATGCAGATGTAGTTGGTGAGGTTCAAGGCTATGTAAAAGTATATAATTCATGTGGTTACACACAAACAAACTTTGATGTAGATACAAATGGTAATAATTGCAACTCTACAGAATATTACATCGAAAGTTTAGGAGATAATAAATATAAATTAATAGATTTATGTAATCCTGAAGAAATTCAGTATGTCGATGAATCAGAACTTTATAATATATATGGAATAAAGATTCAAGATTTAGTCCCACAGCAGGATGAAGTAGATATTGATAATACCAGTAATTCAGGTACTATTAGAATAATTACTGTCGTTAAGGATGGACAAATAGTGACCAAAAGGGTTATTGTAGATTAAGTAAAAGTTTTTCAAAACTAACACCGTGACTTCAAATCACGGTGTTATATTAAAAATGATTTTTACTGTTTTATATGATGTAGAATATGTAATTTTGCGGAAGCATTTTTTCTATATCTATGAAAATACTCGTCATCAATTCCGGTAGTTCGTCTATAAAATACCAACTCATTGCTTTACCAGGAAAGAAAGTACTTTGTAAAGGTTTAGTGGAACGTATTGGACTAGCGAAATCAGTAGTACATTTTAAATCAGATTTGCATGATTTTGATGATATAACAAGTATTCCTAATCATCAAATGGGATTAGAAAAGATTGCCAGTATGTTATTAGATTCTAAAAAAGGAGTACTAAAAGATGCTGATGAAATTGTGGCAGTAGGTCATAGAGTGGTACATGGTGGTTCAGTTTTTTCCAAAACAACGCTAATTGATAGGGAAGTAAAAAGAGTAATTAGGTCTTTGTTTTCAATTGCTCCTTTACATAATCCACCTAATTTGATGGGTATTGAAGTAGCAGAAAAAGTCTTTCCAAAAGCAAAACAAGTAGCTGTTTTTGATACGGCATTTCACCAAACCATGCCAGAAGTTGCACATCGATTTGCCATTCCAAATAAATTCTATGATAAAGAAAATATTCGAGTCTACGGTTTTCATGGTACTAGCCATCAATATGTATCTAGAAAGGCCATTCAATTAATCAAGAAAAAAGAATCAAAGATTATAAGCATACATCTTGGTAATGGTTGTAGTATGACTGCGATTAAAGATGGTAAGAGTATTGATACTAGTCTAGGATTTGGTCCTATGAATGGACTCATCATGGGAACACGAAGTGGTGACTTAGATCAATCTGTTATTTTATTTTTAGAACAACATCTGGGATATTCTTCAGAGGAGATTTCATCTCTTTTGTTGAAACAAAGTGGTATGCTGGGTTTAACAGGCATGAGTGATCTACGCGATATAGAAGCTGCTGCGGAACGAGGAGAAAGAATGCCTCAACTGGCTTTAGCGATGAATTCTTATCGAATTAAGAAATACATTGGAGCTTATTCTGCCACTATGAATGGTTTAGATGCGTTAGTTTTTACAGGTGGAATTGGCGAAAATTCGGATGTGATCCGTAAAATGGTTTGTACTGATATGGATTATTTAGGTATATCTTTAGATTTAGATAAGAACTTAATTCATTCAAAAGAAATTAGAGCTATCGAAAGCACCCAATCTAAAGTGAAAATATTTGTTATACCAACTAACGAAGAATTAGAAATTGCCGTGCAAACTTATCGCTTAATCAATTAGATTTAAGATATAACATTTTATTAAAATTAGAAAAAGGAAGTAATTAATTACTTCCCTTTTCTAAACATAAGATTGAGTTACAACCTTATAACTTTACTAATATGAAAAGTTTTATTCTGCTAATGTTCTCATGTAATTTACAATAAGCCATCTATCTTCATCATCTGGCATTTTTTTAGTGTATTCAGGCATATCGTCCCTACCAAAAGTGGTTTTATAAAATAATGTACCATCGCTTTGTGATTGATATTCTTCAGAAGAAAAATCTCCTAAATCACCCTCTTGTTCATCAGCTTTTGAGCCATCACCATAACCTTCTTTACCGTGGCAAGACTTACAATGTTTAGTATATAATGATTTACCAATAGAAGCATCTGTTTTTGTTGGTATAGGATTTTTCATTGTTTGGTACTTTTCAGGAACTATCCATTCTTCTTGTACTATTGAAGTGAAAGAATACAATGCAAATGATAAAAATCCGATAATTGTTAAAATTTTAAATGTTTTCATGTTTTTAAGATTTAGTTATTTTAAATAGATTAATTAGTAAATAAATTAGTAAGCCCCATATTCCAAAAATTAAAATATTAGGAAATATGAGTAAAAATAAGGGTGTTTTGTTTCTTGGCGACCACATAGTTCTTTGGTCAAATGTAGACTCATCAACTATTGATATTCCAATTTGAGTATTAATAAGTGCTTTTACAGTTCCAAAATCGTCATTATCATATAGAACAACTTCAAAAATTAGATTTCCATCAACACCAGGTATTCCTTCTTCTACAGGGACAAGTATAGTGCCATTCTCATCAGTATTATTAAACTCTTCACCAATTTGTAAAGGCATAAACAAACGTTGTACCTGAACGTTTAATGATTCTCCAATAACCGGACTATGAGTACTTGTATCTATAAGAGTTGCAGTAATATAATTAATGCTGTCTTTTGTAATTAATTTTGCATTAATATCGGCATTTTTAAAACTAATTCTTTTAGTAGCTTTTTTATAAATTTCGTTTCCTTTAAATGCTATAGTTATATTATAAGTATTGGTTGAGTCAGGTTTGATTAAATCTATATTTTGAAATACAAATTTGCTTTCACCCTCCCTGTTAGTAGAAGTTTTTCCGACTTTAATTTTTTCATCATCTAACTCATTATAAATAGTTAGATCAATATTTGAAACTTTCAGATTTTGCTTTTTAATTTTAGCTGTTGTTTTTATATTTAAATAGATTTCTCCATTCATTATTTTAATGTACTCTACTTTTAATCTAAGCTTATTCTTTTTTGCTTTCTTTTGAGCATACAAATCCTGACTGCCGTTAAAAATGCTTAAAACACTTATTATAGCAAGAAAAACAAAACGAAATTTTAGTTGATTTTTCATGATTCAGTATTTTTGATTTTTAATAATTCTTGTTCATCAGCCGTTCTTTGAATAGGTATGATTGGTAGATAGCGTATTAATACTGTAATTATTAATAATGCCATTGCTAAAGTTGCAATAGTAATTAGCCATTCGTGTAAACTTGGGAAATAGTGCCGCCAAGACTCTGGAACTCCTTGAATGGGTAAAAACGGGTGTAATAAAGTTGGGGTTACAATAAGATATCTTTTCCACCAAGAGCCAATTACAACTGTTAGTCCTACCAAAAACATAGGAAGTGGTTTTCTCCCTTTTTTAAATAGTAAAATTAGAATAGGTACTACTAATCCCACTAGTATAACAAACCAAAATAGTATAGCATAATGACCCGTGAATAAAGTGTCTAAGTGAATTGCTTCTCCTTTTTTCGCTGTGAATACTGGTATTAAGTATTCATTAATGTTAAAGTATAAATAGGTTAAGCAGGCTAAAGCTAAAAGTTTTCCAAGTTTATCAAAGTGTAAATCGGTAATGTAATTTTCCAATTTATATATTTTTCTTACAACGTAAATTACTGTAATAAGGGCGGCTATACCTGCTACAAAAGCTCCTGTAATAAAGTAGGGAGCAAAATTATTGCTATCCCACCCAATTCTAAAGGTTGTTGAGAATAGCCAAGCATCAATAGTTTGAAGAATTATCCCGACAGGAATTATCATAAAAGCAATAATTTTTATTGATTTTATTTGAATAGTTTTTTGAGACAAACTACCTGTCCACTTTAATGATAACCTACCATACCATCTACTTAAAAAAGGACTCTTTTCTTTATAATGTTTCTTCAAAATGGCAAAATCTGGTAATAAAGGGAAATAGAGTAATAAGAAGCTGAGTACAATATATGTTGGTATTATAATAACATCCCAAGTAATTGGAGATTGCATTCTAGCATGGATAAACAGATTTAATAATCTATCGGGTCTAGCCATATCGATCATAATTGTTATACCCGCCATAATAATAGCAGCTAAAGAAATGATTTCTGCAATTCTTACGATAGGTGTTCTCCATGAATTATGAGTTAATCTCAAAATGGCTACTGTAATTGAGCCGACGAAACTAGTTGCGACAAAAAAAACAAAGTTAGAGATGTAAATTCCCCAGAGAGCATAATCACGCATATTGGTTACAACTTGTCCTTTTATAAGTTGATCAACATAAGCAATAATTCCTATAATAATTATCACAATTAATGAGATAGTCCAAATAACGCCAACTTTTCCAAATTTTGTCGGGGCCAAATCCTTCAGTAATTTATTGTAATTTTTCATAATTATTCAGGTTTTACAACAGATTGGAACTCAGTAAAGTCTTCTAGTCCATCTTTAAAATCGACTAATCTATCAACAGGTGGTAAATAATAAACACTTGGTTCGGTTCCTAAACCTTCCATTAATCTATAACCAGCTTTATCTTGTAGTAATTTGCTAAACCTTAAAGTTTCCTCTCCATTAGTAACAGAATCTTCATATTTGTCACCAAAATAGAATACTCCGTTGGGGCAAGCAGTTACACAATGTGGGAGCTTTCCTTCTTTAATTTCATGCGGACAAAAATCACATTTATCTACTGTTCCTTTGATACTTGGTAAACCTGCATGATCTGGGGATGGAACCTGATTATTCATTTTCATATCTGAAATAATATCTCCTTGCTCAGGTTTTTTCCAATTAAAAACCCTTGCTGAGTAAGGACAAGCAGCCATACAAAAACGACAACCTATACATCTTGTGTTATCGACTAAAACGATGCCATCTCTTCTTTTAAAAGTTGCATCTACGGGACAAACAGTTACACAAGCTGGTTGATCACAATGTTGACAAGCAGTTGGTAACCAGTAAGGAGCTGTTTCCTTAGATTCTTGCATTTTATATATTTTTAGCCAAGCATTATCTCCCGTAATATAATGGTTTTTGTTGCAAGATATTTGGCATTTTAAAGCGTTTTTACATTTTGCCAAATCAACTACCATTACAAACTTTCTATTGCTAAAACCTTCTCTGACATTATATTTTTTATCATAATCTTGTGAATGTTCTATTTCAATAACCTCAGTTGAATCTACTTTAACTAAGTTACCATCAGTAGTCATTAATTCCATTTTTTCACCAGAACTATCATTGGGTTTTGCGTTTAATTTAGAACCAATCTTTGAGAGTCCGACTCCACCAATGACAGTTGCAAGCCCCAATTTTAACCCTTTGTTTAGAAATATACGTCTAGAGTTAGTTTTATTTTTTTTCATGATAGAAGTACTTAATTAAGATTAGAATTTTCGGGTTAGCCAATTAAAAAATGATTTATTTGAGACATCTTTCTTAATAATCTTTGATTTTTTAAGATTGCTAGATTTAACCTTTACCGTAGTGCCATCAGGTTTTAATAAAGTTTGATATTCTTCTTTAGAAACGGTGGATTCATCAATTATGAAATTACCAAATCCAAGAAAGGGTATTAGAAAAGTACTTCCTAATACAGGTAATATGTTTCTTCTTGAAATTTGTTTTCCTTTTTTGAAATTGTTTTTCATAATTAGTACTATTTATAAACAGTAAAACAAAATAAAAATCGAATCCTATTTTGTTTTACTGTTAAATTAATTCAATTAGAAATTATAAATTCTAGTAATATTAAAACCTATTAAGAAATCACCATTAAAAATATCATGGTTATTAAACATGTAATTTTTTTGTGGTACAATTCCACTATAATTGGTTGCAAAGATCTGAAAAGCGTGAGCTGAAGTTGAAAACTCAAAACCCAAACTTAATCCGGGATGTGGATTATCTTTCAAAAATTCTGTAATTGGTTGGCTATAATCGAACGTAATAGCAGTTTGTGGTCTAATTTTATAACGACCTCCTAATGCAACAGCAACCATATCACTTCTCATAGTGTTTTTTACTATGTTATAGTGCGAAATACTTGGAGCAATTTGTAAAGAGAATTTCGGACTAAATCGTTTGGCAATTATAACTTGGTTAAAATAAGACCAACGATCAGATAGATGTATAAAAAGGCCTTGATTTTTATTACGTGCATCAATGGTGAAATTTCCATAGTATGATACACTCAGGGGCATTTTATTGGAGCGTGTTTGTCTTAGTATACCAACTTTCCAGTTAAAATCTTGTAGCCGATCAAATTTAGTTGTTCCATATCCAACAGTAAGTCTATCGTGGACAGCATAAGATAATCCTATTCTAATATTTGAAGGTGCCCAAAAACCTACCAAATCATTTGTTCCACCGTCTAATAAGCCAAATCTATGTGACATTTGTACCTCTAGCGAATTTTTATTGAATAATACATTCGTCGGATTATCAACAATAAATGAGCTGTCAAATGCGGGACGTTCAGGTTTTTCTTTAATTTTTTTTACTATCGTATCGTTTCCTTGTGCAATTGCAATAAAAGGAAGTATCAAAAAAACGAAAAGTAATATTATATAATTTTTCATGTTTATTATCTTAAAGGTTAGTTGTTTAAAGCTCCTTGATCAATCCAGGTTTTAACTAAATTAATTTTAGATTCAGACCATGAAGATCCCGGAGGCATTATTGGCACACCATCTATTCCTAAAAGAGATTTGTATAGGATGCTAGCCTCCGCATTATCTGGAACAACATAGCCATTTAGTAAGTTATTATAAGAATTATCTTGCATATTAGGAGCATCACCACTTTCTTTATGACATCCAGTACATTGTACCCAAAGAGGAACAATATCATCAGCATATGATACACCTAATACAGGGTCAATTATATCGATTTCTTCCTCTGGGTAGGCATCATAATAACAGGAAGTTATAGATAATCCCATACTCATAATTATTATGAATTGAAATATGTATTTTTTCATGTTTAAGGTTTTAAATTAATCTTTAGTTTAAGGTAAAAGTGCAGATTTTACATCTGCACTTTTATAAAATAAGATTAGTTTTCGAATTTCATGGTTAAGTAATTTGTTTGACCATGTGCAATAGCAGCATTGTTAAATATTGCTAAACCAAATGGCATTGTTTCACCAAGAACAAATACAGCATCTGTAGGGTCTCCAGTATTTAATTTTCTTTTAATTTCTAATTGCCACCCAGAACCTACATGTATAGATTTAACTTGTACTTCAGATCTTTGATCATTTCCTTGTCCACCTGGGTTAATAATTATACTTGGCATTCTTTTGTTTCCAAAACCTTGTGAGTAAGCAGGATCTCCATTAGGGTCAATTGTTCCTCCATCATAAGTTAAAGTACCGTCAACTGCAATTGCAGTAACTGCTTTAGCAGTTCCTCCATCAATTTCTGCTTGTGTAATCCAATAGTAATTTTCTCTATTTGGAATAACGTATTTAGGACCACTCATACCAGTAACATCATCTGTAAATTTCATACTTGTACTATATGGTGAAATTCCTTCATCATTTTTTCTTCCGTTTGCTGTAGCATAACCAAAATCGTCTTCCCATTGAACGAAACCATCATCACAAGCTTCAGCCAATGCATGTCTGTCACGTTTCCAGTGCCAAAAATCTGTTAATTCACCTTGATTTTTCATATAGTGTCTTGTAACTTTTTGACCAGCATCTTCTTCGTCAACACCTGTTAAATCTAATGAACCGTGGCAAGTAACTGCACAAGTACCATCTGCAAAACCTTCAG
>JAUVBX010000077.1 GCA_030590985.1 Lutibacter sp.
ATAATTTGCAATTGTTGAAAATCTTTTTCACCAAAAAAAGCAAAATCGGGCTGTATAATGTCAAAAAGTCTTTTAACAATAGTTCCTACACCGTCAAAATGTCCTTTTCGATGTGCTCCTTCCATTACTTCATCCAAGCCATCAAAATTAAATGTTTGGGAATTAACATTATTCTCATACATCTCAGTAACAGTTGGAACAAATAAAAAGTCACAATGTTCTTCTTTTAATAGTTCTCTGTCTTTTTGTAAAGTTGTGGGATAATTAACTAAGTCTTCTTTTTTATCAAACTGTGTTGGATTCACAAAAATACTTACCACAATCCTATCAGTAACTTTCTTAGCATTTTTAATCAAAGACAAATGACCTTCGTGCAGTGCTCCCATAGTAGGTACAAAACCAATGGATTGACTTTTAGAGATTTTTTTTAAAGCTCTTTTTAATGAGCTTATGGTCGTAAATATCTGCATAATTTTTTGTTAAAAGCCTACAAACTTACCAATTAAACATGAAAAAGACACTAAAAATTTGTACTTTTGCATTTGAATGTGATTTATCGCATTTTTTAAAGTTTTGTTGATAATGAAGGATAAAAAAGTACTAGTAATTTCGACGGAAGTAACACCATATATGCCCGAATCAGATATTTCATTTATGTCTTTTGAAACGGCAAAAACAGCACATAGAAAAGGGATTCAAACCCGTATTTTTATGCCACGTTTTGGAGTTGTAAACGAACGAAGACATCAATTGCATGAAGTAATAAGGCTTTCGGGTGTTAATTTGATTATTGATGATATTGATGTTCCATTAGTTATTAAAGTGGCTTCTATTCCAAAAGAAAGAATGCAGGTGTATTTTATTGATAATGATGATTATTTTAAACGTAAAGCCGTATTTACTGATAAGAAAGGGATTTTGTTTAAAGATAATGATGAGCGTATGATATTTTTTACAAAAGGAGTTATAAAAACTGTAAAAAAATTGAATTGGGCTCCTGATATCATTTATTTACATGGCTGGATGACTTCTCTTATTCCTTTATACCTAAAAGAATACTTTAAAGGTGATGCTCTATTTAAAGAAAGCAAAATTGTAACTTCGTTATATGATGATTCTTTTAAAGGTATTTTAAGTTCTAATTTGTCAAAAAAAATAACATTTGATGGTATCTCAGAAAACAAACTGAATACAATCAAAAAATCCAATTTTTTAAGCCTTCAAAAACTTGCAGTTGAGGGGTCTGACATAATTATTTACGGTAGTGAAAACGTATCAGATGATATTAAAAAATTTGTTAAAGAACAAGAAAAACCTACTTTAGAGTTCTATTCTAAAGAAGAATTTGAGAAACCTTTTATGGATTTTTTCCTTAACAAAATCATGTAATTTTTAAGAAACTTATTTATGATAAAAAAGTTTGTAGTTGTATTAAAGTATCTTGGTGTTACTTCAGGGGTACTTATGGGGGTTATTTCTTGTGAAAATGATTTCAGAAATGTAGGAGTTAATATTGTTGATAACAATATTTTCTCAACTGATTCTTATATCTCTGAAGTGAAAGCATATAGTCGAGATATTGAAAGAAATCAAACTAATACGCTTGAGTATTACCTATTAGGTGTACAAAAGGATGAAATATTTGGCAAATTAGAAACATCGATAGTTTCACAATTATCTTTACCAGAAACAAACCCTGATTTTGGCACCAATGCTGTCATCGATACGGTAATTATTGACATACCTTATCTTGCAATACTGGATGGGACACAAACAGGTATTGATGGGAACAATGTCCCCAAATTTGTTCTTGATTCAATCTGGTCAACTGGTGATAAAAGTTTTCAACTTAATGTATTCGAATTAGGTACATATCTCAGCAATCTAGATCCTGAAGATCCGACTGAAATTAAAAAATATTATAGTGATGATAATTTTTTTAAAACAAACCCTAACTCTCCGTTATATAGTAGTTTGTTTACTCCTAATCCCAATGATACTATGTTGTTGGTGAAAAGATTTAAGTATCCTAATTATCCTGATTTATTAGTAAAAGAGGTATATCAAGTTGATTCTATTAAGAAAACTATTTTAAGTCCATCTATAAAAATCACGTTAGATAATAATGAAATAAAAACAATTTTTCAAGACAATTCTGAAGGGAGTGAATTCGCTAGTAATGCAAACTTTCAACATTTTTTTAGAGGATTGTATTTTGAAGCACTTGAAAACAATTCTGAAAATGCAAGTTTATTGACTTTAAAAATGACTGATGCAACAATGAATATATATTATTCAAATGATGTAGAAGTAGATGAAGCCGAAGATGAAGACTTAGATGGAAACGATATTACAGGAGAAGAAAATGTAATTGTTCGCAAACCCAATTCATTTACTTTTCCACTAAGTGGAGTGAAAGCAAATTTATATGCTAGAGATTATTCAGAAAGTACTGTTGAAAGTTTTACAGATAATCCGAATCAAACTATTGGTGAAGAAAAGATTTTCGTACAAGGCGCAGCAGGAACTGATGCCATTATTGAATTGTTTGGTGAGGATGCTAATAGTAATGACATTCCCGATGAGTTAGAAATACTTCGTGGTAAAAATTGGCTTGTAAATGATGCCCAACTAATTTTTTATATTGATTCAGATAATATAACAAATTGGACACCTGAACGTTTATATATTTACAATCTTGGAAAAGAGGAAGAGGAAGACACACAATTAATTGATGCTTTGCCACAATCTCTAGGAAACTTAGAAGGCACATTACAAAGAAATACGGAAGGTAATCCTGAGAAATATATTTTTCATATTACTGAATTTATTTCTGAGATTATCGAATCTGATTCTGAATTAGATTTATATAATTTGGGTTTAAAAGTTTATAGTATATATGATTTACCTAACCAACAAATTACAACTGATACAATTTTAAAAAAATACAATACAAACCCAAAAGGACTTGTGTTGAAAGGTAATTTCCCGAGTTCAGAAGAAAATAGAATTAAATTAGTAATATATTACTCCGAAAAAAATTAAAAAAAAATGTGTGGAATAACTGGTTATATTGGGTATAGAGATGCTTACCCAATAATCATTAAAGGATTGCAACGACTTGAGTATAGAGGTTATGATAGTGCAGGTGTTGTATTATATGATGGTAAAAATATCAATTTATCAAAAACCAAAGGAAAAGTTAGTGACCTTCAAGAAAAAGCATCACAAGAAATTTCTATAGAAGGAAAAATTGGTTTTGGTCATACTCGTTGGGCAACACATGGGGTTCCAAATCACGTAAATTCTCATCCACATCTTTCACAATCAAGTAATCTTGTTATTGTTCATAATGGCATCATTGAGAATTATGATACGCTTAAACAAGAATTAGTTTTAAGAGGTTATACTTTTCATAGTGATACCGACACAGAGGTTTTAATAAATTTAATTGAAGAAATTAAAATCCAAGAGAAATGTAAATTAGGAAAAGCTGTTCAGTTGGCACTTCAACAAGTGGTAGGTGCTTATGCAATTTTAGTTTTTGATAAAGAAAAGCCAAATGAATTAGTTATAGCAAAATTGGGAAGCCCCATAGCTATAGGAATCGGAAAGGAGAATTCTGAGTTTTTTATTGCTTCAGATGCTACACCTTTTATTGAATATACTAAAAATGCTATTTATTTGGAAGATAGTGAAATGGCTATCGTAAAAATAGATCGTGAAATTAGAATTCATAAAATAAATGATGATAGCCTAGTAGAAGACTTAAGAATACAAGAGCTACAACTCAATTTAGAACAAATTGAAAAAGGTGGTTATGAGCATTTTATGCTAAAAGAAATTCACGAACAACCTAATGCTATTACTGACACGTACCGAGGAAGATTACTTGCCAATAAAGGTGTTATTAAAATGGGTGGTTTAGACGATAATATTGAGCGATTCCTTAATGCTAAACGAATAATTATTGTTGCTTGTGGTACATCTTGGCACGCAGGTTTAGTCGCTGAATATCTGTTTGAGGATATCGCACGTATTCCTGTAGAAGTAGAATATGGATCAGAGTTTAGATATAGAAACCCAATTATTACAGAAAATGATGTGGTTATAGCTATATCACAGTCTGGTGAAACAGCAGATACATTAGCTGCTGTTAAATTAGCTAAATCTAAAGGAGCTTTTGTTTTTGGTGTATGTAATGTGGTTGGTTCATCTATTGCAAGGGAAGTTCATGCTGGTGCTTATACACATGCTGGACCTGAAATAGGAGTGGCTTCAACTAAAGCATTTACAACGCAAATAACCATTTTAGCTTTGATGGCTTTAAAATTAGGAAAGATTAAAGGTAATATTGCCGCACCTGTTTATCAAACCTATTTACAAGAGCTTATTCAAATACCTGATAAAGTGGCGCAATTGTTAGAAGAAGATGCACATATAAAGAAAATTGCATCAATTTATAAGGATGTACCTAATTTTTTATATTTGGGAAGAGGTTATAATTTTCCTGTTGCATTAGAAGGAGCCTTAAAACTTAAAGAAATATCTTATATTCACGCAGAAGGTTATCCAGCTGCAGAAATGAAACATGGTCCTATAGCATTGATAGATAAAAATATGCCTGTAGTTGTTATTGCTACACGCAAAGGACATTATAAGAAAGTTGTAAGTAATATTCAAGAAATAAAATCGCGACATGGTCAACTCATTGCTATTGTGACAAAAGGTGATATTGTCGTAAGAGATCTAGCAGATCATATTATTGAAGTTCCAGAAACTTTAGAAGCATTTACACCACTATTAACAACAATTCCATTGCAATTACTTTCGTATCATATAGCAGTAATGCGAGAGTGTAATGTAGACCAGCCACGAAATTTGGCAAAATCTGTAACGGTGGAATAATTATCTTAAAAAAAAGTGTTTTCAGTAACAAAACTATAAGAAGTGTTACTTATTAGTTACGCTAACTTCATCAACTTTTAATCAAATAAAATAGTAAAATGAAAAATTTATTAATGACACTTGTAAGTGTCTTATTAATCTCACAAATCAGTATGGCACAACAAGTAGCTTTCGAAGAATATGACCTAGAAAATGGTCTACATGTGGTTTTACACCAAGATAATACTGCTCCAGTTGTTACAACTGCTGTAATGTACCATGTTGGTGCAAAAGATGAGAACCCAGAACGGACTGGTTTTGCTCATTTTTTTGAGCATCTCTTATTTGAAGGAACAAAAAATATTAAACGAGGTGAATGGTTTAAGATTGTATCATCTAACGGTGGGATAAACAATGCCAATACAAATGATGATAGAACTTATTACTACGAAGTATTTCCTTCAAATAATTTGGCATTGGGTCTTTGGATGGAATCTGATCGAATGTTACAACCTGTTATAAATCAAATAGGCGTGGATACTCAAAATGAAGTTGTCAAAGAGGAAAAACGACTTAGAGTTGATAATCAGCCTTATGGTAATTTCTTAGCTGAGGTAAAAAAGAATATGTTTGATAAACATCCATATCGATGGACGACTATTGGCTCAATGGATCATCTTGATGCAGCGTCTCTTGAAGAGTTTATCGCTTTTAACAAAAAGTTTTATATCCCAAACAATGCTGTTTTAGTGGTTGCAGGTGATATTGATAAAAAAGAAGCTAAAGATTTAATTCAAAAGTATTTTGCATCTATTCCTCGTGGAGAAGCTATTTCTAGAGAAATATTCAAAGAGGAACCGATAACTCAAACACGCAAATCCAAATACAATGACCCTAATATTCAAATACCAGCAATTGTTGCTGCGTATAGAATTCCATCGATGAAAACTCGTGATGCTTATGTATTAGATATGATTTCATCAATACTAAGTAGTGGTAAAAGTTCACGTTTATATAAAAAAATTGTAGATGATAAAAAAATGGCACTTCAAATAGGTGCTTTTAATTTTACGCAAGAGGATTATGGACTATACATCATTTATGGATTACCATTAGGAGAGACTACATTGAGCAACCTTTTAAAAGAAATTGATGAAGAGGTAGTTAAAATACAAACTGAACTTATTTCCGAAAAAGAGCTTCAAAAACTACGTAACAAATTCGAAAATCAATTTGTAAATTCTAATTCGAGTATACAAGGTATTGCTCATTCACTAGCAAGCTATTATATGTTATATGGAGATATTGATTTAATAAATAACGAGATAGATATTTATAATTCGATTACTCGTGAAGAAATACGTGAAGTAGCTAAGAAATATCTCAATAGTAATCAACGATTAGAATTGGAATATTTGCCAACTGAAAAAACAGTTTTAAAATAACAGATTTATGAAAACAAAACTTATATATCTACTCGTACTTTCGCTATTAGTGATAAGTTGTTCTACTTCACAAAAAGGAACTCAAGCCATGACAAAAACTTTCGATAGAAATGAGCAACCAAAACCTGGACCGGCTCCAAAAATAAATCTAGGACAACCAAAAACTTTCACACTAGATAATGGTTTAAAAGTGTTAGTTGTAGAAAATCACAAATTACCTCGTGCATCTGCTACCTTAACAATCGACAATACACCCTTATTTGAAGGTGAAAAAGCTGGTGTTTCTCGATTATTGAGTTCGCTTTTAGGAACTGGAACTATTTCCATATCAAAAGATGATTTTAATGAAAAAATTGATTTTCTAGGTGCTAATGTTTATTACGGTAGTCAAAGCGCACGGATGAGCTCTTTATCAAAATTTTTCCCTGAAGTTTTTGCACTAATGGCCGATGGTGCTTTAAATCCAAAATTTACACAAGAAGAATTTGAAAAGGAAGTTGCCAAAGCCATAGATGGTATTAAATCTGAAGAAAAAAATGTTCGTTCAATTTCGTCTAGAGTAGAGAATGCATTAGCATATGGCCGAACGCATCCTTATGGAGAGTTTACAACTAAAGCTAGTATAAAAAATCTCCATTTACAAGATGTTGAAAA
>JAUVBX010000039.1 GCA_030590985.1 Lutibacter sp.
AGTTACCGAGGAATCCGTCACAGAACAGGTTTACCTCTTAGAGGACAAAGAACAAAAAATAATGCGAGAACTAGAAAAGGTAAACGTAAAACTGTTGCAAACAAAAAGATAGCAACTAAATAATAGTGAATTATGGCGAAAAAGACTGTAAGTAAAAAACGTAAAGTACTTGTAGAAGCGATAGGTGAAGCTCATATTCATGCTTCATTTAACAATATTATTATCTCTTTAACAAATAAAAGAGGAGATGTAATATCTTGGTCATCTGCAGGTAAATTAGGATTTAGAGGCTCTAAAAAAAACACACCTTATGCTGCTCAATTAGCAGCAGAAGATTGTGCAAAGGTAGCTTATGAAGAAGGTTTACGTAAAGTAAAAGCATATGTTAAAGGACCTGGAAACGGTAGAGAGTCAGCTATGCGTTCAATCCATAATAGTGGTATAGTTATCACTGAAATAATTGACGTTACTCCATTACCTCATAATGGTTGCCGTCCTCCAAAACGAAGAAGAGTATAATTAATTAATAATCGTAAGAACGCCAAAGATTATCGAAGGATTACACTCTAGACCTTAATTCATAATCGTTCTTATTTAAATCAAATGAAATGGCTAGATATACTGGACCTAAAACAAAAATTGCTAGAAAATTTGGTGAGCCAATCTTTGGCCCCGATAAAAGTTTTGAAAAAAAGAAATATCCACCAGGTCAACATGGTAACAATAGAAGACGTGGTAAGAAATCTGAATATGCAATTCAGTTACAAGAAAAGCAAAAAGCTAAATATACTTATGGAATTTTAGAAAAACAATTTCGTAACCTATTTAAAAAGGCACAACGTAGAAGTGGCGTAACAGGTGAAATTTTACTACAACTTTGTGAATCAAGATTAGATAATGTTGTATACAGAATGGGTATTGCACCAAGTAGAAGTTCTGCTCGTCAATTGGTTTCACATCGTCATATTACAGTTAATGGTGGCTTGGTAAACATTCCTTCATTTAATGTAAATCCTGGAGATGTTGTAAGTGTAAGAGAAAAATCAAAATCTTTAGAGGTTATTGAAAATTCTTTAGCCAATAAAAATGATGTTTACGAATGGATGACTTGGAATCATGATAAAAAAGAAGGTACTTTTGTGTCTATTCCAGAAAGAGTACAAATTCCTGAAAACATTAATGAACAATTTATCGTTGAACTTTACTCTAAATAATAAAGATAATTAACCAGTTATGGCTATATTAAATTTTCAAAAACCAGATAAGGTAGTTAAAATTGAATCAAATGAATTTGAAGGTAAATTTGAATTCAGACCTCTAGAACCCGGATTTGGGTTAACTGTTGGCAATGCTCTAAGGAGAGTTTTACTGTCATCTCTTGAGGGTTTTGCAATCACATCTATTCGTATTGAAGGAGTAGATCATGAGTTTTCAACTATCTCAGGGGTTGTAGAAGATGTAACAGAAATCATCTTAAATCTAAAACAAATTCGTTTTAAAAGACAAATTGATGACGTAGAAAATGAGACTGTTTCAGTTGCAATAACAAAAAAGAATCAATTTACAGCTGGCGATTTACAAACTTTCATTTCAGGTTTCCAAGTATTAAATCCTGATTTAGTAATTTGTAATATGGAAAAAAATGTAAAACTACACATCGATATTACTATTGAAAAGGGTAGAGGTTTTGTCCCAGCTGAAGAAAATAAAAAGTCAGGAATGCCTTTAGGAACAATCTTTACAGACTCAATATACACACCTATTAAGTTAGTAAAATACGAAGTAGAGAATTATCGTGTAGAGCAAAAAACTGACTATGAAAAGCTAATTTTTGACATCAAAACTGATGGGTCAATTAACCCACAAGAAGCTCTGACAGATGCTGCTAAAATATTGATTCAACATTTTATGTTATTCTCTGACGAACGAATCACTATGGAAGCTGATGAAATTGCTCAAACAGAAACATATGATGAAGAGTCTTTACATATGCGACAATTATTGAAAACCAAATTGGTAGATATGGAATTGTCAGTAAGAGCTCTTAATTGTCTAAAAGCTGCAGAGGTTGATACTTTAGGAGATTTAGTTTCTTATCATAAAAGTGATTTGATGAAGTTTAGAAATTTTGGAAAAAAATCTCTTACTGAGTTAAGCGAATTGGTAGATCAAAAAAACTTGAGTTTCGGTATGGATTTAACCAAGTATAAATTAGAAAAAGAGTAATAAAAAAATAGAGTAAGCCGTATTTAAAACGGAAATAATTGAAAGTAAGATGAGACACGGAAAGAAATTTAATCATTTAGGAAGAAAAACGGCACATAGAAAAGCAATGTTGTCTAATATGGCTTGTTCATTAATAGAGCATAAGCGAATTAATACAACATTAGCAAAAGCTAAAGCTTTACGACAGTTTGTTGAGCCAATTGTAACTAAATCAAAAGATGATACTACACACAACCGCCGTATAGCCTTTAAATATTTAAGAAATAAATATGCTGTAACCGAGTTGTTTAAAAACGTATCAGTTAAAATAGCTGATAGACCAGGAGGTTATTTACGAATCATAAAGTTGGGAAACCGATTGGGTGATAATGCAGAAATGGCAATGATAGAGTTTGTAGATTACAATGAAGTTTATGCAGCAAATGCTGGTAAGAAAAAAACTACAAGACGTGGTCGTAGAAAAAAATCTACTGAAACTGTTGAAGCAACAGAAACAAAAGCTGAGGAAACTTCAGAAGAGACAAAAACTGAAGATTAAACCAGCAGTGTATAAAATATTATTAAAAAGGGATAAGCATTTTGCTTATCCCTTTTTTCTTTTGACAAACTAAACTACTTTTGTCGTATGGATTTATTAGAAAGACAAGATGCCCTTTACAAACTTGGAAAATTTATAGGTCAATTTAAAGTATCTGGAACTCAGAAAGACACTGGAATTCCTAGTAATAATCTTTTTTTTGACACAATGCTCGAACAAATTAACCAAGCTGTACATTATAATGGTTGGTTTACAACAGACAATGTTTTGTACGCATTACAAACATGGTCAGATGTGTTGGAAATAGAAAATATTCAAAAATGGACTACCAGTTATAATTTTTCGAATAGTACGCCAAAGACAATTGGGATTGTTACTGCCGGAAATATTCCTTTGGTAGGATTTCATGATTTTATTACCGTCTTAATGTCTGGTCATAAGGTGATGATTAAACAATCATCAAATGATCAAAAGTTACTACCCGTACTAGTTGATTATTTAATTAAGATAGAACCTCGTTTTAAAGATTATATCACTTTTACAGAAGTTCAGCTTAAAGACTTTGATGCAGTTATAGCTACAGGTAGTAATAATACCGCTCGTTATTTTGAGCACTATTTTGATAAGTACCCTCATATTATACGAAAAAATAGAAATGCAATAGCGATACTAACTGGTGATGAATCTGAGAGTGAATTAGAAGCATTAGGAGATGATATTTTCCGATACTTTGGTCTTGGATGTCGAAGTGTTTCAAAAGTATTTGTTCCGAGAAACTATGATTTTGATATATTGTTCAATGCTGTTTATAAGCAACATGAGATTATCGAATATCTAAAATACAAGAACAATTACGATTACAATAAGACGGTTTATTTGATGAGTCAGATTCCTTTGTTAGAAAATGGTTTTTTGGTTTTAAAGGAAGATATCAGTTATACCTCACCAATAGCTACTTTGTTTTATGAATACTATGATGATGAATCTGAATTAGAAAATAAACTTAGGCTTGATAAAGAACAGATTCAATGTGTAGTCAGAAAAAAGGATACAGATGATAATGTCCCTTTTGGACAAACTCAGCAACCGCAGTTATGGGATTATGCAGATGGAGTGGATACCATGGAGTTTTTGTTAAAACTCAAATAAATAGGTTTGTTCAATATCATTGCCTGATTAAATATCTAATTATGACCTTTGTGTAAATCTTTGCGCTCTTTGCAGTTAAAATTTTATATTTGCCAGAATTTTATCTCAATACTCAATACTAATATCTCAATACTAAAATAATGAAAGCAGGAATAGTCGGATTACCTAACGTTGGAAAATCTACCTTATTTAATTGTTTGTCGAGTGCTAAAGCACAATCGGCAAATTATCCATTTTGTACAATCGAACCAAATGTAGGAGTAATTAATGTGCCAGATCAACGATTAACTAAATTGGCAGAGATTGTTAAACCGCAACGGGTTCAGGCAGCCATTGTTGAAATTGTTGATATAGCAGGTTTAGTTAAAGGTGCTAGTAAAGGAGAAGGTTTAGGAAATAAATTTTTGGGAAATATTAGAGAAACAGATGCTGTCATTCATGTTTTACGTTGTTTTGAGAATGAGAATATTACTCATGTCGAAACCTCTATAGATCCTGTGAGAGATAAAGAGATAATCGATTTTGAACTGCAATTAAAGGATTTAGAAAGCCTCGACAAAAGACTTGAAAAAGTAAAAAGAGCTGCAAGAACAGGTGATAAAGTTGCACAGAAGGAGTTAGATACGCTAGTAAAAGTAAAAACAGGTTTAGAAAGTGCAGAATCAGTAAGAGCCATTGAATTATCACCGGATGAACGAAAAGAATACGTTAAGCCTTTACAGTTTCTAACAGATAAGCCTGTCTTATATGTTTGTAATGTCGATGAAGTTTCTGCTTCAAAAGGAAATATATTTGTAGATGCGGTAAAAGAGGCAATTAAAGATGAAGATGCAGAAGTTCTTGTGTTAGCAGTAGCAACGGAAGCCGATATTGCTGAGTTAGAAGATTATGAAGAAAAAGAATTATTCCTAGAAGAGTTAGGATTACAAGAAGCAGGTGCTGCTAGATTAATTAAATCTGCATATAAACTACTTGATTTACAAACCTATTTCACCGCAGGTGAAAAAGAAGTGCGTGCTTGGACAATAAATGTTGGTGACAAAGCACCACAGGCTGCAGGTGTGATTCATACTGATTTTGAAAAAGGTTTTATTCGTGCAGAAGTGATAAAATATGATGATTTCATTTTTTATGGTAGTGAGGCTAAAGTTAAAGAAGCAGGAAAATTATCTGTAGAAGGAAAAGAATATATTGTGCAAGATGGTGATATGATGAATTTTAGGTTTAACGTATAAAACTATACTTTTTGTTAATGTTTAGATATTTAATAAATATTAACATTCTGAAGTTACTTATTATTAAGTAATATGTATATCATTGTACAAGCAAAAAGAACAATGGTGCTACGAAAAACATTATTACTTCAAATACTACTTTTTACCATACTAATAGCAACATCTCAGAATATTTCAGTAAGACTTCTTGATGAAGAAACGGATGAATCTGTGCCCTTTGCAACAATTCAATTTAGTGAGCTAGGTGGTGTAATGTCAAATGAAGAAGGACTATTCACTATCCAAAAATCAGATTTTGAGAACTCTGTAGATTCACTTAGGATCTCTTGTATGGGATATCAAAAGCAAAGTGTGTTTAAAAAGGATCTTTCAGAGAATGATACGATAAGATTAAAAGCTAAAGTTTTTGAAATTGTTCCAGTTGTTTTGAGTTCTAAAAAGATACCTGTAAGTCAAATTATTAAAAATGTTAAAAATAATATTGAAACCAATTATATTACTGATAATGTAAAATATAATGTTTTTTTGCGTGAAAATTATTATCAAAAGCAAAATAAATGGAATCTGAAAGTTGAAAAATCAACTATTAAGCAATTAGGTCAACATGTTATAGATACTATATTTAATAAAATCCCCAAGGAATTTATAACTGTTAATGAGAGCTATTCAAAGTTTTATTTGGGAAGTGATGAGCAATCAAAAACTCAAATTGAAAAAATGATGCGCATCCGCAGTAAACATCAACAGTTTTCAATTGATAACATGCAGAAAGATTTTTATAATGCTTTGCAGAAAAACATGAAAGGCAACTCCTATCTTGTTATAAAAACGGGTATCATTCGATTAGATAAAACAGAATCAATAGACTCTATATTGACAGATATGAAAGAGGGGCAAGAAAAAAATTTTGAAGATTATGCAGAGGCTATTCAAAAAGGAAAAAACAAAGCATTTAAAGGCTTTTTAGATAAATTGTTCATTCACCCAAAAAGCAAACAAGATTTTATACATAAATCACATAAATATGATTTTGAACTTATTGAATTTTCCGAGATAGATAACGATTTGGTTTATGTAGTCGATTTTAGACCAAAAAGTAAGGCAAAGTATAAAGGGCGGCTTTATATTGATACAGAGACATTTGCTGTAGTACGGGCAAATGTTGAGGGAGCGCATGATATTTTTGATAAACAATTTAATATGTTTGGAATTAGTAGTAGTATAGTAAATGTATCGAAGACTGTTTTATTTGAAAAAGGAGAAAATAGTAAATATTTCATTAAATATTATAAAAGCCAATCGTCACATTCACAAGGAGTAAAACGAGGTTTTAAGATTATTGAAAAAAATAAAATTGTAAAAGGTAAAAACAAGCAAAATCAATTAAATCTTGTTGTGAATATCAAAACTTACAGTGATTCAAAATGGGAAATGGTTTTTACGTATCCCCAAAGAATAACAAATACTGAATTTACAGACTTAACAATTAATGATGATTATACGCTAAAGGAGTTTGCCAGTTATCCTAAATCCTTTTGGCAAGGCTATAATATCATTACCCCAAAAAAATCCATCCAAGAATTAAAAATAGAAGATTAACTTTATCCTAACCTAAGTCTCCAAAGGTTTAAATTTCTTGAGGAGTGAAATAGGAAAGACTTGTTAATAAATTCCCTTGCCTATGCTTTTTCTTTTAAAGGATAAACCTTATTTTCGTCGGTCTAATAAGAATTGAAATTTAATGGCAAAAATCAGTCAATATACCGAAGACAACATACGTTCGCTGGATTGGAAAGAACATATCCGAATGCGTCCCGGTATGTATATTGGTAAATTGGGTGATGGTTCTTCTCCAGATGATGGTATCTATATACTTATTAAAGAAGTATTAGATAACTCTGTAGATGAATTTGTCATGGGAGCTGGTAAAACCATAGATATCATTGTTAAAGATAATACCGTGACTATTAGAGATTATGGTCGTGGGATTCCATTAGGAAAGGTGGTTGATGTTGTTTCTAAAATGAATACGGGCGGTAAATACGACTCACGTGCTTTTAAAAAATCAGTAGGTTTAAATGGTGTAGGTACTAAAGCTGTAAATGCACTTTCGGGCTATTTTAAAGTGCAATCGATAAGAGATGACCAAACCAAAATTGCTGAGTTTGAGATAGGAGAATTGATTTCTGACGAGCCACCAATAGTCTCTTCTTTACGAAAGGGAACTAAGGTAACTTTCATTCCAGATGTTGGTATTTTTAAAAAGTATAAATTCAGAAATGAATATATCGAAAAGATGATTAAGAATTATGTTTTCCTCAACAGAGGTTTAACAATTGTTTTTAATGGAGAAAAATTTGTTTCTGAAAATGGTCTAAAAGATTTGTTAGAAGAACAAATAAATGATGAGGCTATGCAATATCCAATCATTCATCTTATTGGTGAAGATATTGAAGTTGCCATGACACATAGTAAATTGCAATACAGTGAAGAATTTCATTCATTTGTTAATGGACAACATACTACACAAGGAGGTACTCATCAAAATGCTTTTCGTGAATCTATTGTAAAGACCATTAGAGAATTTTTTGGAAAGAATTATGATGCCTCAGATATTCGAAAATCTATCGTTTCTGCTATCAGTATAAAAGTGATGGAACCTGTTTTTGAAAGTCAAACAAAAACAAAATTAGGTTCCACAGAAATTGGTGGAGGATTGCCAAGTGTTCGAGTTTTTATCAATGACTTTATTAAAACAGAACTTGATAATTATTTGCATAAAAACCCCATTGCTGCAGAGAGTATACAACGTAAGATAGTTCAAGCAGAGAAAGAACGAAAAGAACTATCGGGTATCCGAAAATTAGCTCGAGATAGAGCAAAGAAAGTAAGTTTACACAATAAAAAATTACGTGATTGTCGTGTACATTTAGGCGATATGAAAAAAGAAAATCGATTAGAAAGCACTCTTTTTATCACGGAGGGAGATTCTGCGAGTGGTTCTATAACTAAATCACGTTCTGTAAATACTCAAGCGGTGTTTAGCTTGCGTGGAAAACCTTTAAATTCTTATGGGAAAACAAAGAAAATTGTTTATGAAAATGAAGAATTTAACCTTTTGCAATCAGCCTTAAATATTGAGGATGGAATAGAAAACCTTCGTTATAACAATATAGTGATAGCTACCGATGCTGATGTAGATGGTATGCATATTAGGTTATTATTAATTACTTTCTTTTTACAGTTTTTTCCTGAGTTGATTAAAGAAGGACACTTATATATTTTAGAAACACCATTATTTAGAGTTCGAGATAAAAAAGATACTTTTTATTGCTATTCGGAAGCAGAGAAACAAAATGCAATTAAAAAACTAAAAGGGAAACCCGAAATAACGCGATTCAAAGGATTGGGTGAAATATCTCCTGGCGAATTTAAATATTTTATTGGTGAAGATATACGTTTAGATCCAGTCATGCTTGACAAAGCAATGAGTATTGATGAAATGTTGGAGTTTTATATGGGTAAAAATACACCTGAAAGGCAACAGTTTATCATAGAAAATTTAAAAGTAGAATTAGATATCATAGAGTAACTTAATGATAGAGGAAAACGAACATAACGAATCACAAAATCAATCACAAGAAACCATAACGAAGGTTACGGGTATGTATAAAGATTGGTTTTTAGATTATGCATCTTACGTTATACTAGAGCGTGCAGTACCGTCAATTGAAGATGGTTTTAAACCTGTGCAAAGACGGATCATGCAATCGATGAAAGATTTAGATGATGGTCGTTATAATAAAGTTGCCAATCTAGTAGGACATACTATGCAATATCATCCACATGGTGATGCTAGTATTGCAGATGCTATGGTGCAATTGGGACAAAAAGAATTATTAATTGACACACAAGGAAACTGGGGAAATATTCTAACAGGAGATAGAGCTGCAGCACCTCGATATATTGAAGCAAGGTTATCAAAGTTTGCATCCGAAGTTGTTTTTAATCCAAAGACAACAGAGTGGCAAGCTACTTATGATGGACGTAGAAAAGAACCTATTGATTTGCCAGTTAAATTCCCACTGTTATTAGCACAAGGTGCTGAAGGAATAGCAGTAGGACTTTCAACTAAAATTTTACCACACAACTTTAATGAACTCATAGATGCATCTATAAAACATTTACGAGGACGTAATTTTACTTTAATACCTGATTTTCAAACAGGTGGTATTGCTGATATAACTGATTATAAGGATGGAGTTAGAGGAGGTAAGATTAGAGTACGTGTTAAGATAGCACAATTAGATAAAAAGACATTAGTAATTTCTGAGTTGCCTTTTGGTATTACTACATCAAGTTTGATTGAGAGTGTCTTAAAAGCAAACGAAAAGAAAAAAATTAAAATCAATAAAATTGAAGATAATACAGCTGCCGAAGTTGAAATTTTAATTCATTTACCCAACAATGTATCACCTGATAAAACAATTGATGCCTTGTATGCTTTTACAAATTGTGAAGTATCAATTTCTCCATTATGTTGTGTGATAGATAACAATACACCCGTTTTTATTGGGGTAAAAGAAGTACTAAAACGTTCGACTGATCACACAGTTTTTTTATTAAAAAGAGAATTGGAAATTCAATTAGCTGAACTACAAGAACAATGGCATTTCGCTTCTTTAGAAAGAATTTTTATTGAGAATAGAATCTATAGAGATATTGAAGAAGAAAAAACGTGGAAAGGAGTACTTAAAGCAATAGATAAAGGTTTAAAACCTTACACAAAACATCTTAAAAGAGCTGTAACAGAAGAGGATATTATTCGTCTTACAGAAATTCGTATTAAGAAAATTTCTAAATTTGATATTGACAAAGCCAATCAGTCGATAGAATCTTTAGAAGAGAAAATGACAGCTGTAAAAAATCATTTAGAAAATTTGATTGATTTTGCTGTTGAATATTTTAAAAATCTTAAGAAGAAATACGGTAAGGATCGTAAACGTAAGACTGAAATTCGATTATTCGAAGATATTGAAGCAACGAAAGTTGTTATGAGAAATGCGAAGTTATACGTAAATAGAGAAGAAGGATTTGTAGGAACTTCTTTACGTAAGGATGAGTTCGTAACAGACTGTGCAGATATTGATGATATCATTGTTTTTCGTGCTGATGGTAAAATGATAATCACTAAAGTAGATGCTAAAACTTTTGTTGGTAAAAATATTATCCATGTAGCCATATTCAAAAAGAATGATAGGCGTACAGTATACAATATGATTTATCGTGATGGACTACGTGGAGCTAGTTATATGAAAAGATTTTATGTTACTGGTGTAACACGTGATAAAGAATATGATTTAACGAATGCTGCTAATAATTCGAAAGTATGGTATTTCACAGCAAATCCAAATGGTGAAGCAGAAATTATTACCGTATATCTGCGTGCAGTAGGTAAGATTAAAAAATTAAAATGGGATGTTGATTTCTCAGAATTAGCTATTAAAGGACGTGGAGTAAAAGGGAATAGGGTTACCAAAAACTCTATAAAAAAAATTGATTTAAAAGAAGAAGGTATTTCTACTTTAAAACCAAGAAAAATATGGTTTGATGATGCCGTAATGCGTTTAAATGTTGATGAAAGAGGCGAGTTGTTAGGTGAGTTTAAACCAAATGATCGTTTACTTATCATTAACCAACATGGTAATTTAAAAACAGCCATTCCTGATATGACAATGCACTTTGATGAAGAGTTAATTGTTTTAGAAAAGTGGCAACCTAATAAACCAATTACGATTATTTATTATGATGGGCAACGAGAAAGATACTATTTAAAAAGATTTTTGATTGAAAATCCTGACAAATTAGAAGTGATTATTTCAGATCACCAAAAATCACAATTAGAAATGGTTTCAGTTGATTATAGACCGATGTTTGAAATAGTTTTTAGTAAACGTAACTTAAATGCAATAGAAGTAAATGCCGAAGAATTTATCGATATTAAAGGTCTTTCTGCATTGGGAAATCTATTGACAAAAGAAAAGATAAAACAAGTAAATTCATTGGAACCGTTGGTTTATGAGGAACCCAACCTTGAGGAACTGGAAGTTGATGAAATGCTTATTGAAATAGAAACTGAAGAGGAAATTATAAAGAAAGACACCTCAGATAATGAAGTTGCTGAGAAAGAAGACCCAACAATTGATAATGATGGCCAAACGTCATTATTTTAAAATTATAGTGTTCATTCTTAAATTTCAGAATACCTAAGTTAAAATTCATTTGTTTGGTTGGCATCCAGTTTTATAAAAATAAAAAGTAAAATTGTAAAGCCCCAAAGTGATGAACCTCCATAACTAAAAAAGGGAAGTGGAATTCCAACGGTAGGTAGTAAATCTAGAACCATACCGATATTGATGGCAAAATGAACAAAAAATATGGAAGCTACACTATAACCATAAATTTGACTAAATCTTGACTTTTGTTGTTCTGCTTTTTGAATGATACGTAGTATTAGAAGTATAAATAAAACAACAATACTACTACTACCAACAAAACCAAATTCTTCACCTATAGTACTAAAGATATAATCAGTATGTTGTTCTGGAACAAATTTTCCATTCGTTCTGTCACCTTCCATAAACCCTTTACCTAATATACCTCCTGAAGCAATTGTTTTAATTGATTGATCATTATTAAACCCAAAGCTTTGTTTTAAAGATTTTATTTTTTTTGTATTTTTTTCCATACGTAGCCATAAAGCCAATCTATCTTTGTGATGTGGTTTAAGTGCCTTTTTATGGAGTATATCTCCACTAAAAATTACAATAAATACCAATAGAAAAGAGCCGATTACGAAATGCCAATACTTTCTAAAAAACATGCTTTCACGTTTGTAGGCATAGTAAAAAAATAATCCTATAAAAAATATTGAAACAAGTAATGTACTGATGACACCAAATTTTATTGTACTAATAAAGAGAAACATTATTGCGAGTAAACTAGTAAAAAACTTAATGGATAAACCTCTACGAAGCATAACAAATATAAATGCAAAATAGATGATTGCCGATCCGAAATCTGGTTGTAAAAGGATTAAAACAAAAGGAATAAGTAAAACGATTATAACATTTCTTACATCACTTACTTTTTTTATATTAAACAAATTATCACCCATGATTTTAGAGACAGCCAGTGCTGTCGTAGCTTTAACAAATTCTGATGGTTGTAAGCTAAAGCCTCCAAAAGAATACCAGGCTGTTTGACCATTAATGGTTCTTCCAAATAGAAAAAGCCCCAATAACATGACAAGAGAAACAATGTAGAATATACTAGAAAATCGTTCATAAAAAGATGCTTCTATCGATAGGATTAAGATTATGATAAGCAGACTAAATCCTATCCAAATTAACTGTTTTCCATAATAAGTTGTTAGATTAATTATATCAGTTTGCTCAATGGAAAATGTGGTAGCATATATAGAAAACCATCCTGCAATTACCAAAATTAAGTATAACAAGATGAGCAACCAATCTAATTCTAATAATATGTTTGGTTTACTTGATCTCATTTGGAATAGTTTGTATTAATTCTAATTGATTGTCATACTCTTTTTCATAAAGATTTATATCATGAATATTTTGTTCACGCCATTTATTTTGGATTGTTTCATTTAAATATTTTTCAATCATTAAACTGGCAACAGGAGCTGCTATTGTTGAACCAAACCCCCCATTCTCTATGAATACTGCTACTGCAATTTTTGGATCATCCTTCGGAGCAAATGCTATAAATATGGAATGATCTGCTAATGCGGTTTTTATCCCATTCACTCTTATGAAATTTTCAACAGTACCTGTTTTACCACACATTTCAATACCTTTAACTTGAGAATAATAAGCAGTACCTCCTTTTTGTTCAAAAACTTTTTGCATTCCATCGACTACTAATTCAAAATATGCCGGTTCTATGTCAGTATCTTTTGGTATAGTATATTTAGGTTCAGTAATAGGATTGTTATCAATTTTTTTCACAATATGTGGCGTGATATAAAAGCCGCGGTTAGCTACAGCACTAGTCATATTAGCAAGTTGAATAGGAGTTGTCAATACTTCACCTTGTCCAATTGCATTTGATATTGTATAGGTCACACGCCACCTATCTTTTGGGTAGACACGATTATAATAGGCCGCATTAGGTATTAATCCCTTTTGTCCAACAGGTAAATCATAGCCTAAATAGTTTCCTAATCCAAATTTTTTCACACTATTACTCCAATGGTCCATACCTTCAGCAGTTGTAGCATATTTCTCTATTGTTTTTCTATAGCTATTTGAAAAGTAAGAATTACATGATTTATAGATAGCTTCGGTTAATTTTAGAGGTCTACCACCTGTATGACAGTGGCAACCCATAAAATCATTTTTACCTGCTCCATATTTATAACCGCCAAAACAACGTGTGGTAGTTTGAGTTGTAATAACACCTTCTTGAAGAGCAATTAATCCATTTACCATTTTAAAAGTAGAGCCAGGGGAGTATTGCGCTTGTAAACTTCTGTCAAACAAAGGCTTGTTGATTTTATCTAAATAAAACTTGTTGAAATTTTTTGAGCGATCTCTCCCTACCATAAGATTAGGATTATAGCTAGGAGCAGTTATTAAAGCTAAAATTTCACCTGTAGCTGGCTCTATTGCAACAACACCTCCACGTTTATTATTTAATAACCATTCGCCATACTGTTGTAACTCAATATCTAGGGTTAATTGTAAGTCTTTTCCAACAACAGCTAGGGTGTCGAGTTCACCATTTTTATACGAACCAATTATTTTATTATGGATATTTCTTTTAAAAAACTTGACTCCTTTAACTCCACGTAAGATATTTTCATATTGCTTTTCTACACCTTGTGTTCCTATTAGTTCCCCTTGTTGATAATAGGGATTGTTTTTTGCTTTTTCTTCATTAACCTGACTGATATATCCTACTACATTTGCTGCAGAGTTGAATGGATATTCGCGAAGCATTCTCTTTTGAATATAAAAACCTTTATACCGAAACATTTTTTCCTGTAAAATAGCATAATCACTTTTAGACAATTGTTCCAAAAAAATGGAAGGTAAGCGAGGTGAATATTTTATTGCTTTATTAATTTTAGTAATAAAATATTTTTTATCAATCGATAAGATTTTACAAAATTCTAAAGTATCTAATGTTTTTACTTCATTGGGGATAACCATTACATCATATGAAGTTTGATTAGCCACAAGTAATTTATCATTTCTGTCATAAATATGACCACGTTTTGGATAATCATATTTTGTTGTAATCGCAGCATTGTTTAGTGGGTTACTTCGAAAAGAATCATCAACAATTTGCAAGTAATACAGTCTGCCAATAAAAATTATTCCACTAAAAATGGTTAGTAAAATTAATATTATGCCATTATTACGCATTTGACTTTTTATTCAAAAATAATTGTAAGCCAAATATAATTAAAACAATGCTAAATGATGAAGTTAAAAAAGTTTTTAATAAAAGATTATCAAAATGAGTAAA
>JAUVBX010000047.1 GCA_030590985.1 Lutibacter sp.
CTGGGTGAAAATGTCAAAAAAGACACGGTTTCAAAAGAAATAAAAGACAATAAAACAGGACTAAAATATGCATTAATAAATGGTTGTGAGCCTAAATTATTTACTGATGCAGTCCTAAATTTGAAAAAAAAGAAATTTATTGAAATAATAGGCAAATTCAATAAACAAACAAATAATATTCATAGAATAAAAGAACCTTATTACATAAAAAGAATAAATAATGGCAAGTAAACATAAAATAGAATGGACAGAAAAAACTTGGAACCCTACTGCTGGTTGTACTAAGGTAAGTTCTGGTTGCAAAAATTGTTATGCTGAGACTATGGCTATTCGTTTACAAGCAATAGGTGTAGTTGGTTACGAAAACGGCTTTAAGTTTAATATTGTGCCTCAAAGATTAAACGAGCCTTTGAAAAGAAAAAAACCTACTGTATATTTTGTCAATTCTATGAGCGACCTTTTTCATCAAGATATGCCAATTGATTATTTAGACCAAATTTTTGATATAATTAAAAAGACACCACATCACACTTATCAAATATTGACTAAAAGAGCGGATAGTATGTTTAAATACTTAGCTAATAAGAAAATACCTAAGAATATATGGCTTGGTGTAACTGTTGAGAATAAGTCTGAAGGCTTGCATCGAATAGATAAATTAAGAAATCTCAAAGCAAGTGTATTGTTTTTGTCAATAGAGCCACTACTTGAAGATTTAGGTGATATAAATTTAGAAAACATCGACTGGGTTATAGTTGGCGGTGAAAGTGGAAACAAAGCAAGACCAATGGAGAAAGAATGGGTTGTGAATATAAAGGAACAATGTGAAACGTATGATGTAGCTTTTTTCTTTAAACAATGGGGAACTTGGGGTGCAGATAAAGTTAAGCGTAACAAAAAAGTAAATGGGAAAGAACTTGAAGGAAAAATTTGGCAGAAATATCCTAAAATTATTGAAAAGAAATTTGCTTTAGAAATATAAATTATAGACGAAAGCCAGTGCCCAACAATTTGTATAGTTAATGGCTGCTAATTGCTAAATCCAAAGTTGGGTTCTATAAATTAAGTTTGGTGCTTAACTGAAAATATAGTAATATTAACATGCCATTAACCATACAAGTAGCCGTTAAGCAAAACCCTAATATCCCTAAAACAACTTATTGTTAAAACCTCGCAATTTTATTTCAGTTAAAACCTTTTTTGTGTAAAGAGGAAAATCGGCATTTTGAATCCAAGCATAATAACCTGGGTTTTCATCTAGGATATCAGTCACTTTCTTTCCTTTATACTTTCCAAATGAGAATATTTCATCACCACTATCATCATATAATAAAAAACCAGCAAAATCAGCTCTTTTTCGTTGCGTAGAAAATTCACTTAATAATTTTGTATCATTTTCTAAATCATCATATTTGTCTAATTGGGCTTTAAGAATTTCATAAGTAGCAATGGTATCTGCCTCAGCGGAGTGTGCATTTTCTAATTCTTTATCACAATAAAACTGATAACCAGCACTTAATGTTCGTTGTTCTTTTTTATGGAAAATTGTTTGCACATCAATTGCCAAACGATTCTTCATGTCAAAATCTGTATCGACACGTAACATTTCTTCAGCCAATAACGGAATATCAAAACGATTGGAATTAAACCCTGCCAAATCACAACCATTTAATAAGTCACTTACTTTTTGTGCTATTTCTTTAAAAGTAGGCTCATTAAGTACCTCTTCATTCATAATACCGTGAATGTCTGAAGCTTCTTTTGGTATTTCGACAATCGGATTTACACGTTGTGTATAGGTTTCTTCCTTTCCGTTAGGATGTACTTTAAGAATTGATATTTCAACAATTCTATCTGAGGCAATATTTATACCCGTAGTTTCAAGATCAAAAAATACAAGTGGTTTGGTTAAGTTTAGCTTCATTAGTTTAGTTTATAATTTTAAGCAATGAATATATTTTTATTCATTAGATATACGTTCTTGTTCTATTTTTTCAGCCAATCGTTTTGGTAAGATCGGTTGAATAAGTGTTTGTTTTTTAGAATACTTTAAAAAGGGATACAATTCAATCACCTCTTTCATTTTATCATCAGAATTGGGGTATTTATTTGTTCCAACTAAAGAGAGCTTTCCATCATCAAATAAAACTTGTTCCTTTTCGGCAACTTCCTTGATTTTTCTTTGAATTAAATCAGATTTTAAATTGGATAAAAAACCACCTGTTTTCTCAATATCCTTAAATAATTGCAATGCCTTTTTAGCTATTTCTACCGTTAATGTTTCAATATAATAACTGCCTTTAGCGAAACTATATGCTTCTTCAAATCCATTTTCTTCTCGTAATATCAATAATTGATTACGAGCTATTCGATTGCTAAAATGATTCGATTTTTTAAAAATATGGTCATAAGGACGGGTAGCCACAATATCGACACCACCCAAAATAGCACTCATATATTCTGTACTTGTGCGTAACATATTAACATTATAATCGTATAAAGTTTTATTGCGATTGCTAGGCTTTGCAATAATTCTGGCTGCTGTTTCTTGGCCGTATTCAGCTGTTATTTGTTGCCATAAATATCGAAAGGCTCTTATTTTTGCAATTTCAAAAAAGTAATTACTTCCAACAGCAAATTCGAATAGGATCGTATTACTAATGTCTTTTCCAAATGCAGTTAGATATTCATTGGCATGACCTAATGCATAGGCAATTTGCTGTACAATACTAGCCCCAGCATTCTGATAAATAGCGGCATCAACACTTAAAATTTGTTTATTTGGATGTTTACTGATAAGCTTTTTTAGAACATCAAAATCATTAATTTCGTTAATAAACCAATTACCTGAATTTACAAGTTGCCCTACAATATCTTGCTGTATATTAACGCTATCATCATCAAAGTAATTTAATAAACTATCTATAAATTGATGCGATAGAAATTGGCTTTTAATATAGATTGTAGGCTTATTTTTTAAGGTATCAAAATTCTGAAAAAGCACATCTACATCAAAACTGTGTGTTGCAATAAACTGTACAGAATCCGCTCCTTTTGAAAGAACTTCTATGGCAATTTTATTAGCAACAGCTGGGTCATCTACAAAAATTGTTTGGCAAATTTTATAGTTTCCATTGGGAATTGGTATCTCCAAATAGTCATATTCTTGTGGATGGTAAAATGGTTTTACATCAATTCCTTCTAAGGATTGCCACACCAAAGTATCGCTGTAGTCTGCACCCTTTAGTTCCATTTGAATTTGTTGTTTCCACTCTTTCGCAGAAACTGGATTAAACTCTTCAAATAAATTGGTGCTTTTTGGCATATTTCTGTTCTAATTAATCATTAATCTGATAACGAATCATACTCGATAATATAAATATCTTCGTTTTCTTTTTTCATATGATAGGTTTCACGTGCATAACGTTCTAATTTCTCAGAATCTTGATGATCACTAATTATTTTTTTATCTGTAGCAATTTCTTTTTTGTAAAAATCAATAGATGATTCTAATTTATCTATATCCTTATTTAATTCATTATGAATACGTACAGAATTATCATCAAAAAAATACATCCACACACCAAACACAATAAAAATTAATACGTATCTGTTTAGAATATATTTTGTGAATTGATTTTTCATGCTAATTCTTATATCATAAAGTATTTAGAAGCTTTACAATTTGTTACTAATTACCGTACGAACGATATCTACTGCCACCGTGTTATATCGATCATTTGGAATAATAATATCAGCATATATTTTCCCCGGTTCAATAAATTGTTGATGCATCGGTTTTAAAGTATTTTGATATCGATCTAAAACTTCGGCTACATCTCTACCTCTTTCTGCTACATCACGTCTTATCCTGCGAATTAAACGCTCATCAGAATCGGCATGTACGTATATTTTTATATCAAACATATCAAGCAATGGTTTGTTTGAAAACACCAAAATACCTTCTACAATTATTACTTTCCGTGGGTGTGTTTTAACAAAATCATTTGTACGGTTGTGTGTTACAAACGAATAAATTGGTTGCTCAATAATTTCACCTTTTTTTAATGCTTTTAAGTGTGTAACTAACAATTCAAAATCTATCGAATTTGGATGGTCAAAGTTAATCTTTGTTCGCTCTTCATAAGTCATATTTTCACTTTGACGATAATATGAATCTTGAGAAATTACACACACTTCGTCAGCAGGTAATTCATTTAATATCTGATTTACTACAGTGGTTTTTCCACTTCCGGTACCACCGGCAATTCCTAGTATTAGCATGGTTTGTTTTGGTTTAAATTTAAAAGAGTCATTCCGAACTTGTTTCGGAATCTTTTAATCATTTTAAACTGTTAATCCTTCATGATTTATGACTACTCATTCTTTCCCATCTACATAATCTTGCAAATACTTATAACGTTCAGTCAATTGCCCATTTTGTGTCATTCTAGCACGTTGCAAGATACCATTTTTATCGCCATCAAAAAAGGCTGGAATTACATGTTCTAAAAACATTTCTCCAAAACCATCACTGGCATCTTTTGGCAATTCAGCAGGTAGATTATCAACTGCCATTACAGCAATATGATCGAGATTTTTATAATCTGTTTCAAGCCCACTTAATCGATCGTACCCATAAATTGGATCTGCAATTGTAGAAGCTCTTAGTGTCGAACTAATTGGTCTTCCAATATCACAACTTATATCTGCTACTACACGAATTTTGAATTTCTGATTTTGTGTGTCAGAAAGCATATAAAAATCAGGAGCAGCATCATTGTGATAATGACCAGCAATGAAAAAATCTGCAACATGTGTGAAACGTTTAAAATCACTATCGTATTCCTCTGGATGGTCAAAGAAATCATACATGTCTTTTTGCACACCATCTTGTCGACGATTGTAGTCTAATACATCTAATTGCACGTAAACAGGTTCGTCAAAATTTTTAGTTAAAAAACTTTCAACACTCACTTGCTTAATATACATAGCATCTAAAATCTCTTTTGAACCGTTTCCTACACGTCCAGTACCAGTAAGCACGATTTTAATAGGTGGCAATTTAATTTTATGCAATTCATTTATTAATGCAACTTTATCCTTTAAGCTTGTCAATTTTGGCAATTCAAATAAACTGTATTTCAACCCATAAGTACGAATTCCATTATAAGCCCCGACGATGCCCGCATAATAACCAAAACCAATTAACCTCAAATTATTCTTTGCTGTAATAACTTCATGATCATATAATTCAATATTTTTTTCTAAAATAGCCTGTAAGAGTTTTCTATTATAGGGCTGCTTTTTAAAAGTATGCGAAAAGAAAAAATACTTTTTATTAGGAATAAGTGCCTTAATTGGAACTTCTTTTACACCTAAAATAACATCACAATCTGTTACGTCATTCGTTACAATAAAACCAGCCTTTATATAAGCAGAATCTTTTATAATTCTAATATCAGAACTTTCTACTTTAATTTCTAATTCAGGATATAATTCAACAGCTTCTCGACAAATTTCGGGGGATAAAACAACGCGTCTATCTGGTGGTGTTTTTCGTTCTTTTGTTAAAGCTACCTTCATTTTTTATCTGTTTTAAAATAGTTAATTAATAATTCTCTAATATTAGCATACATATGATTATACAAACTCGTAATACTTTGTAATTCTATAAATTTTGCTATTGAAATCCCTTCTTTTTGTTGAGGAATAAGCTTTTTATCATAGGTTGTATTCATGATAAACCAATGTGTAATTTTTAATTTATTAAGTTTATCTTCATAAAATACATGATAGGTATCTTGTAGTGATTTTTTAATTATTAAATCAAATACACCACACTCCTCCTCTACTTCTCGAATGGCTGTTTCTTCAACAGATTCTCCTCTTTCCATTTTACCCTTTGGCAAATCCCAATGATTATTTCTATAAATCAATAGAAGTTTTTCTTCTTTAATTACCAATCCTCCAGCTGCTTCTACTACTTCAAAAAATGATTTAAATTTGTTTAATAAATGCTGTAAATCTGTATGATAAATATAAAATCCTTTGGAATGAGTAAATCGTAATCTGTATAAAACTTCTTCAATATTCAAATCGTTAAGTAAACAAAACTCATATGTTGAATCAGAAGTAATTTCATCTGACAAAATTATTGGTTTATCATTTACAAAAATTTTATACATACTCTTATAAAATCCTATTTATAATTATTAAAAACAACGTGTATATTTAGTTAATTTTAATATAAATCTCCAAATTAAAAGAAAAATCAATTTCAACAAAAAAGATGTACTTTTGACATTATGATTTTCAACAAAGATACAGCAAAAAAAACTGCCAAATTACTCCTAGAAATAAACGCAATAAAACTGCAACCTACCCGCCCTTTCTCTTGGGCATCAGGTTGGATATCACCTATTTATTGTGATAATAGAATTAGTCTTTCTTATCCAAAAGTTCGTCAATATATCAAAGAATATTTTGTTCAAGATATCAAAGAAAACTATTCTGAAGTCGAAGTTATTGCTGGAGTAGCCACTGGAGCTATAGCCATTGGGGTTTTGATAGCAGATTCATTAAATATACCTTTTGTCTATGTCAGACCTGAGCCTAAAAAACACGGACGTCAAAATCAAATTGAAGGTTTTCTAGGAAAAGGTAAAAAAGTATTAGTCATAGAAGATTTAATAAGCACTGGAAAAAGTAGTATTAATGCTGTTAAAGCACTACAACAAGCAGATGCTAATGTTTTGGGAATGTATGCTATTTTTTCTTATGGATTTCCTCAGGCCACTAGTTTATTTAAGCAAGAAAATATTGAATTAAAAACACTGAGTAATTATAAATATTTGTTGTTACAAGCACAAGAAGATGGTACAATTTCTGATAAAGAAAATAATGTACTTCTGAAGTGGCGGGAGAATCCTGCTGAGTGGAAGTAAAAACCCCTCCCCAGCCCTCTTAAAACTAGAGAAAATTAATTCTTGTATAAAACATCAACACCTTACACTTATTCAACCATAATATGAACTTAGAAAGTCCAAAATCAACCGTAGATAAATCACAAAAAGAACTCTTTGAATTCTTAACCAATTTAGAAAATTTTAAAAGCATTTTACCCGATTCACTAGAGGAGTTTAGCGTTAGAGATGACTCTTTTAAGTTTCAACTAAAAGGTATGCCTGCAATTCGTCTGGCTTTTGTTGAAAAACAAGAATTTGAAATAATAAAACTCAAAGCGACCTCTGATAGTTTTCCTGTATATTTAACTTGTAGAATAATACCAATATCAGAAACTCAAAGTGAAGCCCAATTATTTTTTGATGGTGAAGTTAACGCTATGATGGCCATGATGCTAAAAAAACCTTTGCAGAATCTATTGAATGATTTGGCAGGAAAAATGGGAGCATTATAAAATTACTTTTTCACCACTTTTTTAGTTAAAACTGCCTCACCAGCATAGAACTTTACGAAGTAAATTCCAGTCCTTAAATTAGAAAAATCTATTTGGGTAAAATCTTTCTTTTTGGTTATTACTGTTTTACCTAGTAAATCCAAGACTTCTATTTTGTCGATTGTATAAGTGGTATTTTCTATATATAAAATAGCTGTTATGGGGTTTGGGAACAAGTCAATATTCGTGTTTTCTATACTCTCTGTCCCTAAAACACAATTTTCAGAATAAAACAGATATGCGTCTACAGACCATTGAGAATATGGGTATTCTCCAGTATTAGCAGCTTCCTCTTCATCAACTGTAATACATAATAAATTAGGATTTTGAGTTGCATGTACGTGGAGTAAGATATTATTTGTACCATTTTTTAGATTTAATTCTTGTATGAAGGAATCTTCCACCCAAACACTTGTTAAAGCAACATTTTGGCTCAAATCTAGGCTAAGAATTTGATTTGTGTTAGGACCAGGAATTGTGTTTGGATAATCTGTAGTTACTCTTAGGTGAGTCAATGCAGTATTGTTGGTGAGATTTAGGGTAGTTAATTCACAATAATCGACATCAAGCACTTTTAAATTGGTGTTTTGTGTTAGATCTAAATCAGTAATTTGAGTAAACCCACAGGATAGATTTTCAAGATTAAGGTTAAGGCTAACATCCAATGCAGTTAAATTAAACAACCCAAAACAGCCTAAAGTCATCAAATTGACATTGTTACTTACATCTAAAGTTGTCATCATATTGAATGGTCCAACATCTATTGCTGAATTACCACAATACAATTCTTCTAATAAAACATTATCTGAGACATCTAAAGAAGTTAATTCATTGTGTTCACAATTGAGATATTCAAGTGCCGTAAAATCTTCGATTCCTGTTAAATCTGTTATAAAATAGTAATAGGCAACATCTAAAGTTGAAATAGTATTAATATCATTCGTAAGAACTTGTCCATCTAAAATTCCTTCCGAATCAATTCCTTGATTAATTAAAGTTTGTTCAAAATTTGTGTCGGGTATGCTGGTGTATTGAGCATAACTAGTACTTATTACAAAAAAAACGACAAAAATTACACTTATACTTTTCATCACATATAATTTTTTGAGCAATACAAATTATATTACTTTGATTAACAGTACATAAAGGTACTTAAAAAAACTCAATCTCTTTAAATCCAAAATCAACAATGTTCTTATTTTTAGTTTGTACTTGGAGTCTACCTTCATCAGTAATACCTGTAATTTTACCTACAAACACCTCATTCTTATCATTTTTATAGTTTGCTTCCTGTTGGTAGAGATACAAATTTTGTAAATACTGTTCTTGAAGCAGCTTATTTGGTTGTTTTTCAATTAAAAGAATGTACTGTTTTATTGAAGTAATAATATCTTGTAAGAGTATATCTAGATTAAAATTTTTATCAAGTATGCTTTTTAACGAACTTGCATTGGGTATTTCTTTTGGAAACTTCGTTTGATTTACATTTAAACCTATACCAACTATACTGTGTTTAATACTATTTTTACTGACAGTATTCTCAATTAGAATACCCACAATCTTTTTGGTGTCTGCCAATATGTCGTTAGGCCATTTAATCTGCACATTGGGTAGATACTTCTTTAATACGTGTAATAAGCCTAAAGAAACTGCCTGATTTAAGGCAAACTGACGGTTAACATCCAAATGATTCAACTTAATAAAAATACTGAATGTCAGGTTCTTACCACTTTCAGAAATCCATTTAGTTCCCATTTGTCCACGTCCTAAAGTTTGTGATTCAGTAACCACAACCATAAAATTTTCTGGATTATTTTTAGTAATCCATTCTTTTAAATAGCTATTTGTAGATTGGGTGGTATGAAGTTTGACTATCAATTTATGTATCAGTTTATTTAGAAAACACAAAAATACCATTTTGTAGCATAATGTGAATAAATTCGTAAATAATTAACTACTGGAGCCGTTAACAACATAGGCTTTTTCCGTATGTTTGTAACTAATTAAAAACTAGTAAATGACTAAATCAAATTTAAGCGCAGATCAACTAATAACACAAATAATAAAAAGTATAGAAGATAATAAAGGTTTGGATATCACTTTATTAGATTTAAGAGAAATAGAAAACACGGTTTGCGATTATTTTATTATTGCCTCTGGGACATCAAACACCCATGTAGATGCAATTGCAGGTACTATTAAAAAGGAGGTCGGTAAGCAATTAGCTGAAAAACCTTGGCATACTGAAGGGGAGCAAACAGCAGAGTGGATCCTATTAGATTACGTGAATGTTGTGGTACACATTTTTCAAAAACCTACACGTGAACATTATGATCTAGAAAGCCTTTGGGGTGACGCTAAAATCACCACATTTTCAGAAACAATTTAAGAGAATTACATGAGTAAAAATATAGAAAATAAAAAAAGTAAAACGACCGATAAAGAGTCGACTGAGGGAAATTTGGATAAAGGAAAAAAACCATTACCAAAACCAGATATGAAAGACCTTAAAAAACCAAAAAATGCAATGAATTGGTTATACGTAACCATTTTTTTATTTTTTGGATATATGCTGTTGCAAAATACAAATCCTAATAAAAATATCCACGATATTTCCTTGTCAGAGTTTGAAACTTTACTGCAAAATGAGGAAATAGATAGTATTGTTATCTATGACCAAAAGCGGTTGGCTACTGCTTATCTAAATCAGAAAGCAGCAGAAAAAAGCGAACATAAAAATGCTTGGAATGGTGGTATGTTTGGTGCCAAAACCAAAAACCCCTATTATACTTTTCGATATGGTGATTTGCAACTCTTTCAAAAAGAACTAGACGCTGCTAAATCAGAAGAAAAAATTATCGCTTACAAATTAGAAGCTAGTAGTGATTGGATCATGATACTATCAAATATACTTCCTTTTATTTTATTTATTGGTATTTGGATTTATATAATGCGTCGTATGTCTGGTGGCTCTGGTGGTGGTATGGGAGGCCAAATATTTAATATTGGAAAATCTAAAGCCAAACTCTTTGACCAAAATCAAAAGATAAAAACATCTTTTAAAGATGTAGCAGGGCTAGAAGGTGCAAAAGAGGAAATGGAAGAAATTGTTGACTTCTTAAAAAATCCTGACAAATATACTGCTCTAGGTGGAAAAACTCCTAAAGGTGCCTTATTAGTCGGACCTCCAGGAACAGGAAAAACTTTAATAGCAAAAGCAGTAGCAGGTGAAGCAGAAGTTCCTTTCTACTCCTTATCAGGTTCTGATTTTGTCGAAATGTTTGTAGGTGTAGGTGCTTCTCGAGTACGTGATCTTTTTAAACAAGCAAAAGAAAAAGCACCCTCAATTATTTTTATCGATGAAATAGATGCCATTGGTCGTGCTCGTGGAAAGAATAATATGACAGGTGGTAACGACGAACGTGAAAATACTCTCAACCAACTTTTAACTGAAATGGATGGTTTTGGAACAGATACCAATGTTATTGTAATAGCAGCGACCAACCGTTCCGATGTCTTGGACAAAGCTTTGATGCGTGCAGGTCGTTTTGACCGTCAAATATATATTGATCTTCCTGACAGAAATGAAAGAAAAGCAATATTTAAAGTACATATTAAGCCTCTTAAATTAGCTAAAGATATCGATATTGAATTCTTATCCAAACAAACTCCAGGATTCTCAGGAGCAGATATTGCTAATGTTTGTAACGAAGCTGCACTTGTAGCTGCACGTAAAGAAAAAAAATCAGTCCATCACCAAGATTTTCTTGATGCTGTTGATAGAATTATTGGTGGACTAGAAAAGAAAAACAAAATTGTTACATTACTTGAAAAAAAGACAATTGCATATCATGAAGCTGGCCATGCTACTGTTAGTTGGATGACCGAACATGCAGCACCGCTAGTAAAAGTAACTATTGTCCCTCGAGGTCGTTCATTAGGTGCCGCTTGGTATTTGCCTGAAGAACGTATGATTGTTAAAACCAATCAGATGCTGGATGAAATGTGTGCAACCCTTGGTGGTAGAGCTTCCGAACAAGTAATATTTAATGAAATCTCTACTGGAGCTTTAAACGATTTAGAAAAAGTAACCAAACAAGCGCGAGCCATGGTTACGATCTACGGCTTAAATAAAAAAGTTGGCAACTTAACCTATTATGACTCTACAGGCCAAGAATATGGGTTTACAAAACCATATAGTGAGAATACATCCAAAATTATTGATGAAGAAATTTCAAAAATTATTGAGGAGCAATACCAACGAGCTATTCAAATTTTGAAAAAAAACAAAGACAAACTAATTGTTTTGGCAGAGCAATTATTGAAAAAAGAAGTGATATTTCAAGATGATTTAGAGAATATTTTTGGCAAAAGACCTCATGAAAAAACCTTGACCGAAGAAAGCACTAAAGAATCAACTGATAAACTAGAAAAGGACCCTGAAAAAAATAAACAATCAGATAAGAATACACCAAACCCAAAAAAGGATATATCTGAAGACAATGATAAAAAAGATGAATCTTAATTTTTTAAATGAGTTTTTTTAATAAGATATTTAGTAAAAAACAAAAGTTTCAAGAACAAGAATCAGTAAAAAAAAATACTGGTGAAGTTTCACCTGATACACTATTTGTTGAACAATTTAAAAACAAAGGCGGCAAGTTTTTATATTGCACTAAAAAAGAAGAGGTTTTAGAATACTTACAAAATATATTTAAAGAAAATTCGTGGGAATCTGTCTTATGTTATGATGAGCTTTTAAATAAAGATTTGAGTGTTATTGATATTCAAAAAGATGATAATGCTGTTGTTTATTATACCTCATGCGAACATCTGATTGCTGAAGATGGAAGTATATTATTCTCATCAAATCAACTAAAAGAAACAAAGTTGACATATTATCCTCTTAATTTTATTGTATTTGCTACAACAAGTCAACTCATTCACAATAAAGACAAAGCACTTAGTAGCATTAAACACCGTTTCAAAAAAAAGATTCCTTCTAATATTAGTGCTATTAAGGATTATTTGCCACATAAAAAAGACCCAAATTTTTTAAACTACGGTAATACCAATTCAAAAAACTTATATTTGCTACTCTTAGAAAATCTTTAACTGATGAATAATTTTACAAAACGAATAGTTTTTGGAGCAATTTATGTCGCTATTTTGACTTTTAGCATTTTGTTTAGTAAAATTACCTTTATCAGTCTATTCTTTGTTTTGATGCTGATTACCATTTATGAGTTCACTAACATCATTTCATTAAAAAGTGTATTTCCATATA
>JAUVBX010000041.1 GCA_030590985.1 Lutibacter sp.
ATCTTTTACGAGAAAGTGAAGAATTAGGTGAAGTCGTAATTAAAGGAAAGAAAAAGAACTTAAATACATCCTATTTTGGAGCACACAACATCGAAAACCTTGGTGAAGGAGAACTACTAAAAGCAGCTTGTTGTAGTTTGTCAGAAAGCTTTGAGACCAATCCAAGTATTGATGTTTCCTTTACCGATGCAGTGACCGGGACTAAACAAATTCAAATGTTGGGTTTGACCAGTCCTTATATTCAATTAACTCAAGAGAATATTCCTGCAGTAAGAGGAGCAGCTCAAGCTTATGGAATGAGTTTTATTCCAGGCACTTGGGTAAAAAGTATTCAAATTACAAAAGGTGCAGGTTCTGTAATAAATGGTTTTGAAAGCATCACAGGACAAATCAACACCGAACTCAAAAAACCTGAAACTGCTGAAAAATGGTTTCTGAACATCTATGGGTCTCAGAATGGCAGATTAGAATTTAATACTGATTTTAACACAAAAGTTACTGATAAAATCTATACAGGCATCTATCTACATGGAAATATGAGAACTAATAAACTAGATGAAAACTCAGATAAATTTTTAGATGCGCCTCTTGGTAAACAGGTTAATATTATGAACCGTTGGAAATACCAAGACAATGTTAAAGGCTGGGAAAGCAGTCTAATACTGCGTTATTTAGATGACCATAAACAAACAGGCGAAGTAGTATTCGACCCTAAAGTTCACAAAATGAGCACTACATTTTGGGGTTCAGAAATTGATACCAAAAGATTTGACTCCTTTTTCAAATTAGGTCGTGTTTTTCCTGACATTCCTTATCAAAGTTTTGGTTTTCAAGCAGCATATAGCACACACCAACAAGAATCCTATTTTGGAGTAAATGAATACAACATAACGCATAATAGTTTTTATTCGAATGCTTTATTTCAATCAATTTTAGGAAATACCTATCATAAGTTTAAAACAGGTATTAGCTTTACCTATGATGACTATACAGAATATATTTCCAATATAGATTATATAAGAACTGACCAAAGTATTGGTGGGTTTTTTGAATATGATTATGACAATGAAGCAGCTCTTAGTATTAACGCAGGTCTACGAGTAGATTATCACAATCATTGGGGCACTTTTATGAGTCCACGTATACATTTACGTTACCAACCTTGGACAAAAACGACATTTAGAGCTTCAGCTGGTCGTGGTAAACGAACTGCTAATATTTTTGCAGAAAATCAAAAAATATTTGCTACAAATAGACTTATAAATATTATTTCTGATCAAGGCGATGCTTATGGATTACAACCTGAAACAGCATGGAACTATGGCTTTAGTTTATTACAAGGTTTTAGTCTTTTTGACAGGAATGGTGATATTTCAGTTGATTATTATCGTACAGATTTTATTGATCAAGTAGTTGTAGATTATGAAAATCCTCAAGAAATAGCTTTTTATAATCTCAACGGACAATCTTTTGCAAATAGTTTACAAATAAGTGGCAATTATGAATTGTCACATGATCTAGATGTACGTATTGCCTACAAATTTTATGATGTACAAACTGATTATTCAACAGGATTAAAAGCGAATCCACTACAAGCTAAGGATCGGTTTTTTGTCAATTTAGCCTACGAAACACACGAAACGGATAAAGGAGGACAATGGCTATTTGATTATACATTTAATTGGATAGGGGAACAACGAATTCCTTTTACTGGAAGTAATCCTGTGAATTATCAATTGTCCAATTACTCACCAACATACACATTGATGAATGCGCAAGTAACAAAAAGATTTACTGAACAATTTTCAATTTATTTTGGCGGTGAAAATCTGAGTAACTATACACAAGAAAATCCAATTTTAGGAAGTGATAATCCTTTTGGAGGTTATTTTGATAGCAGTTTAGTTTATGCACCTATTCACGGTCGTATGTTTTATACAGGATTACGCTACACTATTCCGAACAATAAATCAACTACATCGTATGAAGATAAACATGATGATGAACACGAAGTAGATCATTAACAACATATATAGTATGAAAAAAATAGTATTAGTAAGCTTATTAATTTTAAGCTATACAGTGAGTGGAATTGCTCAAGAAAATTCACCCAAAAAGAAAATTGTTAAAACTAGCTTTTGGGTAAATGGCAATTGTGAAATGTGTCAAACTAGAATTCAAAAAGCAGCTTTAAACACCAAGGGCGTTAAAATGGCAAATTGGCATATTGAAAGTAAAATGTTAAGTATTGTTTATAATCACACTAAATGCAGTATAAACGATATTAAACAGAATATTGCTAATGTAGGTCACGATTCAGAAGACGTAAGAGCTCCTGACGAAATCTATAACAAGCTTCATACTTGCTGTTTGTATGAAAGAAAATAAAATTAACAAATATTTTTCTTTTACATTATGTAATATTTGTTACATTTGTTGAAATTTGAATTTAATTATTAATAACTAAAATACACAAATCATGAAAAAACTAGTATTCACATTAGCTTTCGGGCTTTTCTTTGTTACATTTACCAATGCACAAAGCCTTAAATCTGATCAGGCAGATTCGCAAGCTAAAGTAATTGTTGAGAAAAAAACAGATGCTAAAGAAGAAAAAGCATCTTATAAAGATGAAAAGGCAGATGCTAAAACAGATCTTAAATCTGATAAAAAATCTTGTGCAACTAAAAGTAGAAGTTGTGGAAGTAAAAAACGTCCTAATTCATGTAAGGACTAATTAAAATTTTGATTTACGTTAAATAAAAAATCCTCATCATTATGACGAGGATTTTTATTATTAATATGGATTAGCGTTTGATTACAAACCTAATTCTGAAGCTCCCTGTTCAAACACAATATCTACAGGAATTGACATCTCAGTAAGACGATCTAAGTCTGCTTGTAACTCTTTTTTTATAACTCCCTTTTCTGCAACCAATTTTGCCACAGCATCATAATCACCATTTCCTTGTAAAGTTAATATCAAACTAGATAAATCTTTCATCGCTTCACCTAATTTTTCATAATTTACGGTATAGGTTCCATCTTCATTACGCGTAAAAGCACCTTTTTCTTGAAAGAAATAAAAACGAATCATATTAGCTTTACCATGAGCACTACTTGCTCCAAAACGAATAGAACGGAAAATACTTGTCATAAAAGTGGTCATATAATCTTTCATATCATCGGTTAGTTCTCCTTTTTTATGTAATTCCTGTACCAAATACAAACCCAAAATATCCGCTTTTCCTTCTTCTAATGCTGAGGAATGTTCTTTTAATGCTTCACGAACACTTCCTTTACCATTTATGGTGTTTTTTATTCCCAATCCGTGTGCTACTTCATGAAACATAGTATTGGCGAAAAAAGCATCAAACGTAATATGTTGCCGTTGACTTGGGTCAATTAACACCTCTGAAATAGGTACTAATATCTTATCAAATTTAGCTTGCATGGCATTTTTTAACTGTAATCTTCGTGATCCTTTTTGTAATTGCACTTCTTCATCATTTGGTAAATTGATCGCAATCGTTTTACCACCTGCATTACAATCGCCGGCATAATACACCACGTCGTAGGCGTTTAATTCTGAATCTGTTCCAGGTGTTTCTGCTTTATATTCCGCAGCAACAGGTAATCCTTTTTGAAGTTCAGGTAAAAAAGCTGCATATTTTGCCAAACGCTTACTCCAATCCATATCTTTTACCAAAACATAACCTTCATATGAAGCCTTATTACCAAATAATTGATCTTCATAAGTTTCGATTGGACCAATAACAATATCAATATGATTGGTTTTCATTTCCATCCAAGCCATATCACTAGGTTGGAAATCATCATTGAGTAATGCCTGAGCTCGTAGTTGTAAATATTTTTTAAAACCCGGATCTTTTGCTAATTTTTCTGCTTCTAATAAAAAGGAAGCTACTTGAGTAAGTTGTGCTTTAAACTGTGTATTAAATGCAACAGTATGCAATTTTCCTTCTGGATCTCTACGTAAAAATGTATACAAACTACTTTTACCTTCAAGATCTGCTTTTTCAAATTCCTCTTTAGTCATATCCGTAGGATAAAAATTTGCACCCAAAGGCTTCTCTCCTATTCCTTCTACAAAAGATTCATCTCCTTTCATTCTATCCCAAGGGCCATAATTAATCCCCACAAATTTCTTGGTATCTTCGTCTTTAATTGTAGCGAGTAATTCATTTTTATCACCGTAAGTTTGATACCAATACAACTCATTCATAATATCAGTTGCTTGAATAAGTAATGGAATCATTTTCTTTTCATCATCAGATAATTTTGAAATATCTGTCGTTAATTTTACAGACACATAATCATTAAGTTTGTCTTTCATTGTACGAGTGTTCGTAACTTCGTTAGTGGTTTGTTTAATAGGATTTCTAGCTTTGTTTGTGTCTTTGCAACCTGACAACAAGCTTATTCCTATTAGAATTAGGATTATTTTTTTCATCTTGATTTATAAATTAAAATATTGTCCCGCAAAAGTACTAAAAAGAAAAACACTTCATATTAATCCATTTATTGAATTTTAACTAGTTTTGATTCTTACAAATTAAACTAAATACAATGAAAAAAATCACGATTCTACTATTCATTACACTCGTTTATTCTTGTACTCTAAAACCGGAAGTCGATAGCATTGTAATTAATGCCAATGTATATACTGTAAATGAGAATTTTGATAAAATCGAGGCTTTTGCCATAAAAGATGGTAAAATTGTAGATATCGGTTCTACATTAGAAATTCAATCCAAGTATAGAGCCAAATATATAAATGATGCCAAAGGAAAAACGATAGTCCCTGGTTTGATCGATGCGCATTGTCATTTCTACGGGTTAGGATTACAACAACAAAAAGTTGATTTAACTGGTACAAAAAGTTTTGATGAAGTCATTCAAAAGGTTAAATCTTTTCAAAAGAAGCACCAACTTGATTTTATCACAGGTCGTGGATGGGATCAAAACGATTGGGAAGTCAAAGAATATCCAACAAAAGATAAATTAGATCAACTTTTCCCGAATACTCCTGTGATTATTCGCCGTATTGATGGTCATGCTTTATTGGCAAATCAAGCTGCCATTGATTTAGCTGGTGTCACTACAAAAACTACTTTTTCAGGTGGAGTTATCCTTCAAAAAAACGGAAAACTTACTGGTGTTTTTATTGATAATCCGATGGACTTGATTGATAAAATAATTCCAAAACCTTCGAGAAAAACGCAAATTCAAGCACTAAAAGATGCGGAAAAAATAAATTTCGCGTATGGCTTAACTACGGTTGACGATGCAGGACTTTCTCGTGAAACCATTGAATTAATTGATAGTTTACAGCAAACTGGCGATTTAAAAATTAGAATCTATGCCATGGTTTCTGTCAGTGATGAAAACTTAGATTATTATACTCAAAAAGGAATTATCAAAACCGACCGATTAAACGTTCGTTCGTTTAAAGTTTATGCAGATGGTGCTTTGGGTTCACGTGGTGCAACTTTAAAAGAACCCTATAGCGATAAGCACGATCATTATGGTGCGATGGTTACTCCTTTATCTAAAATAAAAGAATATGCTCAAAAAATAGCAGCATCTGAGTTTCAAATGAATACACATGCTATTGGAGATTCGGCAAATTATGTGATACTTAAAACTTATACTGAAGCTTTAAATGGAGCAAAAAACAGACGTTGGCGAATTGAGCATGCACAGGTTGTCAGCCCTAATGATTTTGATTACTTTGAAAACATATTGCCTTCTGTGCAACCAACACATGCCACTTCTGATATGTATTGGGCAAAAGACCGTTTGGGGGCAGAACGACTTAAAGGAGCCTATGCATACAAAACCTTATTAAACAAATATGGGAAAATAGCTTTAGGAACTGATTATCCTATTGAAAAAGTCAATCCTATTTTGACATTTTTTGCCGCTACTGTTAGAAAAGACCTACAAGATTTTCCAAAAGAGGGTTTTCAAATGGAAAATGCACTTACTAGAGAAGAAGCACTAAAAGGAATGACGATTTGGGCAGCTTACGCCAATTTTGAAGAAAATGAAAAAGGAAGTATTGAAATTGGAAAGTTCGCTGATTATACGATTCTTGATAAGAATATTATGATGATAGAATATTCAAAAATTCCAAGCATTAGAATTGAGGAAACTTATGTGAATGGGGAGAAAGTAAATTAATTTGCAATCACATAGTGTTATTTCCACTCAACTAATTTTGATTTATAGTAGTTAATTTTCAAGTTATCTAATCTTGTCTTATGTCTAGCTAAACGTTCTTTATATTCTTTCCAATTTCGATTTTCTTTTTTTGACCACCCAATTTCAGCTACACCAATCAACCGAGGAAATACCATATATTCCAAATCGTCAATAGTAACAATGGTTTCTGTCCATAACGGAGATTCAATACCTATAATATTATCTCCATTTACACCTTCTATTAAAGAATCAACTTCCCAGCTATAGGCATCTTCAACATCGTTTAAACCAGCCCATGTTAATCCTAATTTTATGGAATCATTATATTTTATATCTAAATATATCTTATCTGATGGAGACATTATTATTTTAGCTCCTTTTTTTGCAGCAAGTTTTACATTGTCTACTTTTCCCCAAAATTGTACGATGGCATTTTTTTCAATATCAGCGTCAACTATTTCATCCCATCCTATAGGCTCTTTTCCATACGATTTTACAATATCTCTGGTCTTATTAATAAAACTTATGTATTCATCCTCTTGAGTTTTTCTTGACTCATCTCCTCCAATATGGATATAAACTCCTAAAGTTATATTTGATAGTTCTCTAATTACATCATCAACAAATTTATATGTAATTTTCTTTTTAATACACAACGAACTAAAACCTACCTTAATTCCAGTATAGGGTTCTGTAGCCTTATTATCACAGTTCAATTCAGGATACGAAGACAAGGAAGCATTTGTATGTCCAGGCATATCAATTTCTGGAATTATTGTAATATGTTTTTTTAATGCATAATTTTGAATTTCTATATACTCTTCCTGTGTATAAAAACCACCTTTATCATTATTTACAGATGATTTAGAACCATGTCTCGTTAAATTTGGCCATGATTTTATTTCTATTCTCCAACCTTGATCATCTGTTAAATGTAGATGCAATTTGTTAATTTTATAAATTGCAAGCATGTCAATAACATGCATGACTTCATCTACAGTAAAAAAGTGACGAGCTACATCAAGCATAAACCCCCGATATTCATATCTTGGTGAATCTTCAATTTTAAATAGATTAAACCTTACTTTATTTTCCGTATAGGTTTTGTTTTCAAATGAAGGAGGAAGCAATTGTCTTAAAGTCTGAACAGCATAAAATGCTCCCATATCACCACGCGATTCAATTAACATTCTTTTTTTATCAATAGTAATTCTATATGATTCCAGCCCTACAATACTGGGATTAATCGAAAATACAATTGAATTATTTTCTGAATTACCTAAAATCTCATATCCTAAGCCCTTAGACAAATATTCATTAAAAAAAACAGCTGAATTCTCCAAAGAATCATCAAAAACTAAAGACGTCTTATTGTTTACCTCAAAAAATCCCTGTGCTTTCATTGAACTATTTGGTATTGGAATAACATCTAATAATGTTGGTTTATACTCAATGGACTCCTTTTTGGAACAAGAAATAAATCCGATCAATAGAATAATAAAAAATAGTGTTTTGGAAAATCTCATTGTATTATTATTTGATTATGATAAATAGGAAAACAGAAAGTTAAACTTACCTCTTTCGCTTAGTAGGTAACAACTTTTGCAGCATATCAATTCTATTGATACGTGTAAGCGTTTTGCGAATCCAAGCTTGGTGTTCTCTTTTATACCAAAAGAAAAATTGATGCTGTTCGGTTCTGTCTTTTTTAGTTCTTGGTGTATAGGTTTTCTTTAGTGTATAGGGATGAAAACCACTATAATAAATCACGGTTGCGACTGTCATGGGCGTTGGCGTAAAACCCTGAACCTGTTCTAATTGAAAGCCCATATCTTTAGTTTCACAAGCCAAATTTGCCATATCCTCTAACTCACTCGCTGGGTGACTAGAAATAAAATAAGGTATCAACTGTAAATTTAAACGTAGCTTTTTATTAAGCTCATCAAATTGCTTTTTAAAAGAATGGAAATATTTAAAAGAAGGCTTTCGCATTAACTTTAATACGCGATCTGAAGTATGTTCTGGTGCTACTTTTAGTCTACCCGAAACGTGTTTTGTTAAAACTTCTTTGGTATAGTCAAGCAATTCTTTTGGATCTGCATTTTTATTAAATTCAGGTACTAATAAATCATACCGAATACCACTACCAATAAATGACTTTTTAATCTTTGGATGTTTATCAACTGCTTGGTATAATTCGGTTAAAGGTTTGTGTGAGGTATCCAAATTATAGCAGATTACCGGCGAAATACAAGATGGTGCAATACATTTATCACAGATTGATTGTATCTTACCTTTCATCTGATACATATTAGCAGACGGTCCACCAATATCAGATAAATAGCCTTTAAAATTGGGCATATTTGCAACTGCATCCACTTCTTTTAAGACTGATTCTTTACTTCGGCTAGCTATAAATTTGCCTTGATGTGCAGAAATGGTACAGAAGCTACAACCACCAAAACAACCTCTATGAATGTTGATAGAAAACTTAATCATTTCAAAGGCAGGAATAGGACCTCGTTTACTATATTTTGGATGAGGCAGTCGGGTAAAAGGTAAATCAAATGAGGCATCAACTTCTTTTTCAGTCATCGTTGCATAGGGCGGATTGATGACCAATGTATCCTGATCTACTTCTTGTAAAATTCTACGACCAAAAACCTTATTCGATTCTTGTTCTAATATTTTAAAATTGGATGCAAAAGCTTTCTTGTCTTGTAAACACTTTTGATGTGAATGAATCTCAACATCTTCCCAATTTTTATTCTTGGGAACTTTATCAAAACTAGGAATTAATACCGCAGTTTGTTTAATCGTTTTAATAGCGTGAAAAGGGACTCCTTTTTGTAAAAGATTGACCAATTCTTTTAGTGGTAATTCACCCATTCCATAAATCAACAAATCAGCATTTGATTCTGATAATATATTGGTTTTCAGTTTATCACTCCAATAATCATAATGAGTTACACGGCGTAATGAAGCTTCAATTCCTCCTATTATAACAGGAATATCTGGAAATTTTTCTTTAAGGATTTTACTATAAACAATACTGGCATAATCAGGTCTAAAACCTTTGTCTCCATTAGGTGTATAGGCATCTTTGTCACGCTGTCTTTTGTTGGCGGTATAGTTACTCACCATAGAATCCATCGCACCAGCAGTAACCGCAAAAAAGAGTTTTGGCGTACCCATTTTTTCAAAATCCTGTAAATTATCATTTACATTGGGTTGTGGAATAATCGCTACACGTAATCCCAAATTTTCTAATATTCGACCTAAAACTGCAGGACCAAAAGCAGGATGATCTACATAGGCATCACCACTAAAAATTATCACATCTAATTCCTCCCAACCTCGAATTTTTACCTCGCGATTAGTGGTTGGTAACCAACTTGATAGTCTGTATTCTGATGAATTGTTCAAATTATTAAATTACAATTATTATAAATTGGTTATTTAATATTCAGTACACAGTTCTCAGTCTGCAGAATGTCAACTACGGACTGCCTACCAACTGCAGACTGCCTATTGCCTACTGTTTGCTGCTGACTGTGGACTGGAAACTGGTTTCCCAATCAAATCAAAATCAGTTGCTTCTGTAATTTTTATATTAATAAATTTGCCAATATTAATATAATGATCTTTCGCATTAACTAATATTTCATTATCTACATCAGGTGAATCATATTGTGTTCTACCGATAAAATAGTCACCTTCTAGTTTATCAAAAATACATTTAAATGTTTTTCCAACTTTTTGTTGGTTTAGGTCAAATGAAATTCCTGCTTGCAATTCCATTATTTCTGCTACTCGTGTTTGTTTTATTTCTTCTGGCACATCATCTTCTAATTTTTCTGCGTAGGTATCTTCTTCATGAGAATAGGCAAAAACGCCCAAACGATCAAAACGTGATTCTTTCACCCATTGTTTTAGTTCTTCAAACTGTTCTTGTGTTTCTCCTGGATAACCTACAATTAAAGTTGTACGAATAGCCACATCAGACACAGCAGTTCTAAAATCAACTAAAAGCTTTTCAGTAACTTGACGGTTGTGACCGCGTCGCATGGATTTTAATATTTTTGTATTGATGTGTTGTAAAGGAATATCGAGATAGTTACACACTTTCTCTTCGTTTTTCATCACTTCAATCACCTCTTTTGGAAAACTAGTTGGATAAGCATAGTGCAAGCGTATCCACTCAATACCATCGAGTTTTGCTAATTCTTTTAGCAAATCAGCTAAACGACGTTTACCATAAATATCTAAACCATAATAGGTTAGGTCTTGGGCGATTAAGATTAATTCTTTTACGCCACTTTCTGCTAATTTAGTGGCTTCCGTTACTAATTGTTCTATGGGTTGTGAAATATTTTTTCCACGCATTAAAGGGATTGCACAAAACGAACACGTACGATCACAACCTTCTGATATTTTTAGGTAGGCATAGTGTTTTGGAGTTGTTGTTAAACGTTCGCCTACCAATTCCTTTTTATAATCCGCACCTAGAACCTTTAGTAGATTAGGTAAGTCATGAGTCCCAAAATATTCATCAACATCAGGAATTTCTTTTTCTAAATCGGGTTTATAGCGTTCACTTAGACAACCTGTTACAAATACTTTATCTACATTACCAGCTTCTTTTTCGTTGATATAATGCAAAATCGTATTAATTGATTCCTCTTTAGCATCACCAATAAATCCACAGGTATTGATTACCACGATATCTGAATTGGTGTCATTTTCGTGAACTACTTTTTTATCGTTCGCTTTAAGTTGCCCCATCAACACTTCTGAATCATAAAGATTCTTTGAGCAGCCTAAGGTTACAACATTGATATTTTTTTTATTTGATGATTTGGTACGCATGTACTAAATTAATGGTTTTTTAGATTGGTTGCAAAAATAGGACTTAATTAAATAAGGATTTCTATTTTTGCCACCAAATACGCAAACAATGACAGCACAAACTTTATTTTATATACTTATTGGAATAATTCTACTCGAGTTTATTTGGAATAGCTATTTAGATTATCTCAATTCAAAACATTACAGTGATCCAATTCCAAAACTATTAGAAGGGATCTTTGATCAAGAGGAATACTTAAAATCACAAGAATATAAGAAGACCAATTATCAATTTTCTAAATGGTCATCTTTTTTTAGTATAGTTGTTATGTTAAGCTTTTTCTTTTTGGATGGCTTTGCTTGGTTAGATGCTTGGGTACGAACTTTTACAGATAATCCTATATTGATTAGTATGTTATTTATAGGAGTACTGCTAATTGGTAATGACCTAATCAGCACACCTTTTTCGTACTATCATACATTTGTGATTGAAGAAAGGTTTGGTTTTAACAAATCCTCCAAAACTACTTTTTGGTTCGATAAACTAAAAGGACTATTACTAATGATACTTGTCGGTGGTGGATTACTCTTTGCTATTCTATGGTTTTATGAAAAAACTGGTCAGAACTTTTGGTTATATACTTGGGGTTTGATAGCTGTTTTCTCTGTATTTATCAATATGTTTTATTCTACATTGATTGTTCCATTATTCAACAAACAAAGTCCGTTAGAAGATGGTGAACTAAAGAATGCTATCAATACTTTTGCAACAAAAGTTAGTTTTAAACTCCATAATATCTATGTGATTGATGGCAGCAAACGATCCACCAAAGCCAATGCTTATTTTGCGGGATTTGGTCCAAAAAAACGTATTGTATTGTACGATACTTTAATCAATGATTTAGAAACCGATGAAATTGTCGGTGTTTTAGCACATGAAATAGGCCATTATCAAAAAAGACATACTATTTATAATCTTGTATTATCAATTCTAACTACTGGAGTCACCTTATTTATACTTTCCTTGTTTATTGATAGTCCGTTATTGGCGGAAGCATTAGGTATTTCAATCCCAAGTTTTCATATTGGTATTATTGCTTTTGGAATATTATACAGTCCGATTTCAGAAATTACAGGTTTATTAATGAACTTACTTTCCCGAAAATTTGAATATCAAGCTGATGATTATGCTAAAACAAATTATGATGGAAAACCACTAATTTCGGCTCTTAAAAAATTGTCTAAGAATTCGTTAAGTAATTTGATTCCACATCCATTTTATGTTTTTATGCATTATTCACATCCCAGTTTAGTGCAACGTATTGAGAATCTATTGAAGTAGGCAGTAGTCAAAATAATAATTTAACAGTATGTTGCCTAATGCGTTTAACGATTAGCGATTAGCGATTAGCAACTAACAAAAACCCTATTTTAAAAAATTCTCAATACTTAATTCTTAATTCTTAATTATTTTTTTACTTTTACCCTATGGCTTATACCGCTACCATAGAGGAAGAATCTAAAGAATTAAAACGTCTTTATAAAAATTTGCTTAAAGGCACTTATCAAGAGCTTTCCAAAGAAGATATTAAATCAATTCGTAAGGCTTTTGATATAGCTGTAGAAGCTCATAAAGATCAACGTAGAAAAAGTGGAGAACCCTATATTTATCATCCAATAGCAGTTGCAAAAATTGTAGCAGATGAAATTGGTCTGGGTGCTGTATCAATTATTGCAGCACTTTTACACGATGTTGTTGAAGATACAAATTATACGGTTGAAGACATCGAGCAACTCTTTGGTGAAACCGTTGCCCGTATTGTCAACGGACTTACCAAAATATCACATTTAAAAAAAGACGATACTTCTATTCAAGCCGAGAATTATCGGAAGATGCTCTTAACTTTACACGATGATGTAAGAGTTATTCTTATAAAAATTGCCGATCGCTATCACAATATGCAAACTCTCGATGCTATGCCTGAAGAAAAGCAAGCACGTATTGCATCAGAAACCCTTTTTATTTATGCACCTTTAGCACACCGATTAGGTCTCTATTCCATAAAAACTGAATTAGAAGACTTGGGTTTAAAATATACCGAAGCTGAAGTATATTATGATATCGCACGTCACATAAAAGATACAAGAGAAGAACGTGATAAGTATATTGCTGAATTTTCAAGTGTTATTCAACAATCTTTAGAAAAAGAAAAATTTGATTTTGAAATACAAGGGCGTACTAAATCAATTTTTTCTATCCGTAAAAAGATGTTGACACAAGGAGTCATTTTTGATGAGGTATATGATAAATTTGCCATTCGAATTATTTACAAGCCCCAAAGTAAAGATGAAAAACACGACGCATGGAAAATTTATTCAATTGTAACCGATCATTTTTCGCCAAACCCTATGCGTTTGCGAGACTGGATGACTCGACCAAAATCTACTGGTTATGAGGCACTTCACACTACAGTAATGGGGCCCAACGGAAAATGGGTTGAGGTTCAAATTAGATCTAATCGAATGCACGAAATAGCTGAAAAAGGCTATGCAGCACATTATAGATATAAACATGGATCTGGAAAAGAAACAGGTTTAGATGATTGGTTAAACAAACTAAAAGATGCTTTAGAAAATACAGAAGCTGATGCTGTTGATTTTATGGAAAATATAAAACTCAACTTATACTCTAAAGAAATTTATATTTTCACACCTGATGGAGAAATAAAATCATTACCAAAAGGTTCGAGTCCCATTGATTTTGCTTATGCTGTTCATACCGAAGTTGGCCAACATTGTCGTGGTGCTAAAGTAAATGGTAAAATTGTTCCTTTAAGTCGAGAGTTAAAAAGCGGTGATCAGGTAGAAATAATCACATCTAACAGTCAAAAACCAAAACTAGCTTGGTTAGATTATGCAGTAACCTCAAGAGCCCGTTCTAAAATTAAAAATTCTCTTAAAGAAGAGGAAAAGAGATTAGGTGAAGAAGGAAAAGAGATTTTACGTCGAAAGCTCAATTCATTAAAATTAAAATACAACGAAAAAACTATAAATAATTTAGTGAGTTTCTTTAAGCTAAAAACTAGCCTAGATTTATTTTATCGTATAGGAAATGGTTCTCTTTCAAATCCCG
>JAUVBX010000032.1 GCA_030590985.1 Lutibacter sp.
GAAGAAAAAGAACAATCTATCTTGTATGAACCCATTAAAAAATTAGCTCCTATGCTTTTTCCAACTCTTATTAAAGATGGAACTAATCCTGAAGCTGCTGAACCCAACAATCAAGATGAGTAATATTAAGAAAGTTCCTTTGTTTAACTTTTCTCTTTATTAGTAGCTTCCTGTTTTTCTAAATAGGCATACACTGGAAAATGATCACTATAACCACCTTGATACCATCTTCCAACAAAAGTTCTATGAGGTTTATTCTTGCGTTTCCCTCTCCATGTTCTAATAAATTTTGGATCGTAGACATCTGCGTATTTAAACCGAAATCCTTTTGTTTCTTCTTCTAAAAAATTAAATGAAAAAATTATTTGATCAAACAAATACCAATCATCGTTATAAACAGAACTTCCATTACCCGTAGTTTTTAAACGTTCCATTGGATTATAGAATTGATTTTTCACTAAATGTTTTATACTTGCGCAATCATAGCCATCATTAAAATCACCCATAACTATAATTTTAGGATTAGCGGTTTCGGTCTTAACCTCTTCTACAATTTCAAGGACTCTTTCTGCTGCAGCCATTCGTTTGAACTCTGATTTTTCCATACCTTCGCGCCTAGAGGGCCAATGATTAACGATGATATAGACCAATTCTCCTTTTAAATTTCCTTTAACCAAAAGTATATCTCGTGTATAATCTCTACCACCATCTTCTCCGACAAGAATTAATGGATAAACTTTAGAATCTAATAATTCAAAATGCTTTTTTAAAAACAACAAACCCACATCAATTCCTCTTTGATCTGGTGAATCATAGTGAACATAAGAATAATGATAGGGTTTTAAATGTTTTGATTTCGTTAGATCGTTAATAACTGATTCGTTTTCTAATTCCGCTAAACCAATTAAAACCGGCGGTGTAGGTGAATAGTCAGTTCCTATTTTAGAGATCACCTGACTCATTTTGTTTATTTTATGCTTATAACGTCTATAGGTCCATTTTTTATCACCTGTAGGAGTGAAATCGTCATCAAAAGTATCTGGATCATCGAAAATATCAAATAGATTATCCAAATTATAAAATGCTATTGTTACAACATTATCTTTTTGTCCTTTTTCTTTAAAGTATGAAAACATATTTACTAAGTTATAAAATGCTAAAGTAAAGGTTTTGTAATAAATCTGAGTTCGATGTAAGATTTTTTCATAGCTTTTGTAAAGTCTTAAAACTTGTTCGATTTCAAATACAAATTTATCTACCTTTGTGGCTATGATTGATTATTCAGTAAAACAAATAGAAAAGGCAGTTCTTATTGGCGTTATAACACAACATCAAAGCGAAGAAAAACTTAAAGAATACCTCGATGAGTTAGATTTTTTAGTCCTAACTGCAGGTGGTAAAGCTGTTAAACGTTTTACGCAAAAATTGGAGTATCCAAATCCTAAAACCTATATTGGTGTTGGAAAACTCGATGAGGTTAAAGAATATATTGATGTACACAAAATTAGTACAGTCGTATTTGATGATGAATTATCTCCAGGTCAACTTCGAAATATTGAACGAGTTTTAGATTGTAAAATTTTAGATCGAACAAACTTAATCTTAGATATATTTGCTCAGCGAGCACAAACTAGTTATGCTGTTACTCAGGTAGAATTAGCTCAATATCAATATTTATTACCGCGTCTTACACGAATGTGGACACACCTCAGCCGTCAAAAAGGTGGTATTGGCTTGCGTGGACCCGGAGAAACAGAAATTGAAACAGATAGACGTATTGTACGTGATAAAATTACTTTACTTCGTAAACGATTGGCCAAAATTGATAAACAAATGGCGGTACAACGTAAAAATCGTGGTAAAATGATTCGTGTTGCTTTAGTGGGCTATACTAATGTCGGAAAATCAACTTTGATGAACGTTATCAGTAAAAGCGATGTTTTTGCTGAAAATAAACTCTTTGCAACTCTTGACACAACGGTTCGAAAGGTGGTGATAAAAAACCTTCCATTTCTTTTAACAGATACTGTTGGTTTTATAAGAAAACTACCCACGCAATTAGTCGAATCTTTTAAATCTACTTTAGATGAAGTTCGTGAAGCAGATCTAATAATACACGTAGTAGATATTGCACATGCTAGTTTTGAAGATCATATCGCTTCAGTTAATACCATCTTACAAGAAATTGAAAGCGCTGACAAACCGACAATTATGGTATTTAACAAAATTGACATCTATCAACACAAAACTATAGATGCTGATGATTTAGTGACTGAAAAAACAAAGCTACACTATACATTACAAGACTGGGAGAAAACCTATATGAATAAAGAGAATGAAACAGCCATTTTTATTTCTGCTTTAAAAAAGGAAAATTTAGAGAGTTTTAAAAAAATTGTATACCAAAAAGTGAAAGAAATTCATATTACTCGTTTTCCTTACAATGATTTTTTATATCAGGAATACGAAGAGGAATAGAATCTGTCATTCATAGAAAAGCGAAGAATTTTTCTTTCCAATGAAAAAATTCTTCGCTTTATTTTATGCTAAAAAAACTAATAAGTTGTACTATTCTACTGGGGTTTCCTCTTTTGTAGTTTCTTTAGTTTCAACTTCTTTTTCTTCTACAGCTTCTGTAGATTGAGTTGAATTTTTATACTCGTTGTTAATAGTTTCTAGAATAGTTTCTGTTAAGTCTAGTTGACTATCACCATACAAAACATTTCCAGATTCATTGGAGCCTAAGATATAAGTATACCCATTAGACTTAGCATAATTTTTTACAAGCTCTTTTACTTCTTCAATGATTTCATTCATTTTATCTTGACTTTCATTTTGAAGTTTTATACTCTCATTTTGTTGGTTTTGTTGAATTTGTTGTTGTTTGTACATTAATTCCTGATAACGAGCTTCACCTTTTTTGCGAGATATTTTTTTTGATTTTTCCTGAAATTCTTGTACTTCCTTTTCAAATACTAAAGCAATTTGCTGGTAGTGTGCTTGAAGGCTATTTTGCTTTTCTTCAATTTCTTTTTCGAGTTCTTTAACAGCTTTATACTCCTTCATTAATTCTGTCGAATCAACATAACCGATTTTTTGTTGTTGGGTACAAGCACTTAAAGTTACTAGTGCAATAATAGCAATAATGAAATTTTTCATGTTTAGATAATTAATGTTTATAATTGGGGTGCAAGATAGTTTATATAGTTAAAAGTAGAAAGTTAAAAGTAGAAAGTTTACAGATTTCCATAAGTTTGTTGTATGTTAAGAAAACTAGATCAATTTTACCTAGAACAACCTGAACCTAACAGAAGTTTCATGTTAAGTTTGCGTTCTTTTTTTTTAAATTATGATGCTGGAATTACGGAAAAATGGAAATACAAAATTCCATTCTTTTATTATAAAAATAAACCATTCTGCTATATCTGGAAGGATAACAAGACACAACAACCTTATGTTGGTATTGTTAAAGCTGATGAATTTGAACATCCATTACTCATAAAAGGAAACCGAAAAAAAATGAAGGTATTATATTTTGACACAACTGAAGATATTCCTGTAAAATTAATTGATGAAATATTTAAATTACAAATGGCTTTATTTGATTAAAGGCGATTGAGCAATAATCTTATCAGCTTCCATAAAAATCCACTCTGGTGGAACGTGTTCATAAAATGCACCTTTTGAATATTTATGTGTCGAAATAACAAGTTCTAATTTCCCTTTCATAAAAAAACCTAATTCATAATTATCTCGAAAGGAGACTTCAGTAACCATAAAATCGCCTCCAGTATGATTCATTAATAAACTATAATTAGACTGTTTGTTATACGTATCTGATTCATAAGTAGTCTCACTATAGTGGCGTATTTTCCAATATGATTTTACAACAAGAGTATATAATTCAGCTTTACTCTTAAATGCAAATGTATGAGAGTTGTCTTCATTTTTTCCTTCCCATAAAAAATACAAGCCCTTACATTGATTAACTATTTGCCAAACTTCATATTTCGTCATGCATTATTCTTCTGGTGGATACTTTGCTAATATTTTTTGTACAAAATTTTGAATATTAGCTTCACGTTTTTCAGGTTTAGATGATTTTGATAGTGCGCCACTACCGATCCCTTGCCAAATTAGTTTTTTATTGTTACGATCTATGATATCAATAAACAAGGAACCTTCGGTATACTTTGTTATTTGTTGTCTGTGATACGGACCGTAATAATAAGGGTTGTAATTGTTATAAATATCTATTTTCTCACGAGATTTAGTGAAAATACTCACCAACATATCTGGGTCTTCTGATTTAGTATATCCTTTAACAGCCATTTCTACTTCAATCGCTTTTAATATACGTCGTTTGTCAATATCAGATATGGAGGCTTTGTCAATTCCTTTCTTATAGAATGCAAAAGTTTTGTATTGATCAAAATTCGTTTTTGCTTCATAATCTGTACTTACTTTAATACTATTACAAGCATTAAAAACAAGTAACATTATTACTGATAATGATATTAGTTTAAGGATTTTCATAATAAATTGGTTTAAGTTATTTCTATAGATATTGGCATCAAGAATCATTCCATATTATCCAATAATTTGTCATCTACTAAATTAGGCAAAGTAACTTTTAAATGAGGTTCTTGCTCCATGGCTCTTTTAGCACTAAAAATTGCACCTTCATTACGTGCCCAACTACGTCTTGCAATACCATTATTTACATCCCAATGTAACATAGATTTTAGTCGATTACTTGCTTCTGGAGATCCGTCGAGTAACATCCCAAATCCGCCATTGATAACTTCACCCCAACCAACACCCCCACCATTGTGAATGGATACCCATGTAGCGCCTCTAAAACTATCACCTATTACATTTTGTATCGCCATGTCGGCTGTAAACTGTGAACCATCATAAATATTAGACGTTTCACGATAAGGCGAATCCGTACCTGAAACATCGTGATGATCACGACCTAAAACAATCGGTGCTGATAATTTTCCATCCTTTATAGCTTGATTAAAAGCTTCGGCAATTTGCATACGACCAATGGCATCGGCATATAAAATTCTAGCTTGTGAACCCACTACTAAATTGTTTTCTTGTGCTCCTTTGATCCATTGAATATTATCATCCATCTGTTGCTGAATTTCAATAGGAGACTCATTTTTGAGTTTTTCTAAAACATCCGTTGCTATATAATCTGTTACTGCTAAGTCCTCTGGATTTGCACTCGTACAAACCCATCTAAATGGACCAAAACCATAATCAAAACACATGGGCCCCATAATATCTTCTACATAACTAGCATATTTAAATCCACTTGGCGTATCCGCTTTAATATCAGCTCCGGCTCGACTCGCTTCTAATAAAAAGGCATTTCCATAATCGAAAAAATAGGTGCCCTTGGCAGTATGTTTGTTAATCGCATCAGTCTGACGACGTAAGGATTCTTGTACTTTCTCTTTAAATAATTTGGGTTTTTCAGCCATCATAATATTGGCATCCTCAAAAGACAAATCTACGGGATAATAACCTCCAGCCCACGGATTGTGTAATGAAGTTTGATCGCTTCCTAGTTCTATAAAAACATCTTTCGTGTCAAAATATTCCCAAACGTCAACAATATTTCCATGATATGCTATGGATACAATTTCTTTATTAGATTTTGCCTTTTGTACTCTATTTGCCAAAGCTTCTAAATTATCATAAACCTCATCTACCCATTTTTGTGAATGACGTGTTTCTACAGCCTTAGCATTTACTTCAGCACAAACAGTAATACATCCTGCAATATTTCCTGCTTTAGGTTGTGCGCCACTCATACCGCCTAAACCTGAAGTAACAAAAAGTTTCCCAGCTAAACCTTCTCCTTTTTTAGAGATTTTTCTACCGGCATTCAGTACTGTAATTGTTGTACCATGTACAATCCCTTGCGGACCAATATACATAAAACTACCTGCTGTCATTTGTCCATATTGTGTGACTCCTAAAGCATTATATTTTTCCCAATCATCTTGTTTTGAGTAATTTGAAATCATCATACCGTTCGTTACAACAACACGAGGAGCCTCTTTATGAGATGGAAAAATTCCCATAGGATGTCCTGAATACATTGCTAAAGTTTGCTCACAAGTCATCTCTGATAAATATTGCATCGTCAATAAATACTGTGCCCAGTTTTGAAAAACGGCTCCATTACCTCCGTAAGTAATCAATTCATGTGGATGTTGTGCAACTATATAATTCAAATTATTTTGAATCATGAGCATAATAGCTTTAGCTTGGGTACATTTCCCTGGATATTCTTCAATTGGCCTTGCGTACATCGAGTAATCCGGACGAAAGCGATACATATAAATTCGACCATAGTCACGCAATTCATCTGAAAACTCTTTAGCTAGAATTGGATGGTGTTTCTTATCAAAATAACGTAAAGCATTACGAATGGCTAATATTTTCTCTGTATCTGATAAAATATCCTTCCTCTTTGGAGAATGGTTTAGGTTGGAGTCATGAGCTTTATATGGTGGTAATTCATTAGGAATACCTTGTGCTATTTCTTCTTTGAATGTCATAATCTATCAATTGTATTCAACGTGTAAAGTTAGAAAAAAACTAAGCTATTTTTCTAATAATATTTTTGTAACTTTATATTGTCCTTCATCCATTAACTTAATGGAATAGTTTGTAATAACTTTTTAAATTTTAGCAATGAAAAATATGACCGATATAAATTGGACTCGTGATGAATTTAAGGCTTATGTATTACTCTATGCTGCTAACTGTGATTATGTTGAAAATCGTCAAGAACGAGAGTTTATTTTGAACCGAGTAAACAAAGATACTTATCACAAAATTCATTATGAACTAGATAATGATAACGATTATCAAAGTATTCAAAAGATAATAGCTGGTGTTGAAAAATTTGATTATTCTAAAGATGAAATTCAATATCTTACCGCTGAAATAATGGAATTACTGCTTGTGGATGATCAACTAGATACCGTAGAACAATGTGTTTATATGATGCTTAAGAAGATATTAAAAAAGTAAACTCTAAAACAAATCAATGCTTTAGAGTTTACATAGTTTGGGGTTCAATTTTTATTAATTATTTACAAAGACCTTCAAGAGTGTCCTCAATATTACCGGGTGTACTCATTATTTTCATAAAAGTACCCATCGTTAACTCAGGCCAATGTAATGCAATTCTATATTTACCATGTAACATCATGGCTTTATTGCCTTGTAAAATAATTTCATAAGGCATAGCAGCTACATGAGATTCACCTATAATTGGTAAAAAATGAGCTTCACCATCTGTTTTACTTTTTAAACCTACACCAAAAACAGCGATTTTTTTGGACTTAAAAACTAATTTATATACTTGTTTTGTATTTCCTTTACCCGCGTTTAGATTATCTTGAATGGTTTTTAAACCTTCATCAAATGACGAAAACTCATTTAATTCTATAGGATCTGTAAAATAAGGCATCATTATTTTATAATGATACTTTTTTAAATCATTTTCCGCAACGCTTCCACCAAAAGGTGTAAAATCGTTTCCTATATTCGAAAAAGCTGATTTAAGATCGCTACTAAACTTAGTAAATATTGGTTTATAGGTGTTGTAGTTACCCATTAAATAAGCTCTTAAAATATATTCTGGATTGGTATAAGTAATGGTAACTTTACCATTTATTTTCACTAAGCCTACTTTAAAAGTTGCAGCTAATGCGCCTCTGTCTTTTACTTTTACAACTGTATTTTTTAAATCTGTTCTTGTAAAAGCAATAACTTTTAAAGAGCTCTTACCTGATGGATTATAAGCTCCTAAAACACTAAAAGAATTATCCTTTAATGCGGCAATGATCTTGTCGTAGGTTTGTTGCATTGTTTCTGTTGTTTCTCCAACTTTTATATAAGGTGACAATTCTTGACCTATTACATTAAAAATAGTAGCCACAATAAGTATAATACTTACAATTATTTTTTTCATATCCTTGTTGTATTTATTAATAAAGGGCAAAAATATATAAGGTAACTTATGTTACTCATGATTTATGTCATATTTTTTAACCTTTTCATTAAAACTTTAATAGTTGTATATGCAACTATCTTAGTTTTTTTATTAGATTTGCCAACTGATTAATACAAAATCTTGTGGAATTAAAAAAAACATTAGGACCTTGGCTCGGTAAAACATCTAAAATGATTGGATGCTTAATAAATGAGGTGTTGGTAGAAAACAACATTGCTCTAACACGCGAACAATGGATAATTTTAATAAAACTTCATCAACAAGGAGGTTTAGCACAAAACGAATTGGCTTTTATCACCGAACGAGACAAAACTTCTCTTACAAGACTCATAAATACAATGGAACGTAAAAATTTGGTTTTTAGGAAAATTTCAAAAACAGATAAAAGAATCAAATTGGTATATTTAACTGAATTTGGTAAATCTGAATACAAAAATGCACTTCCTGTAATGCAAAATATTATACAAAATTTACAGAAAGGTTTAAGTCAAAAAGAAATTGAAAACACCATACGTACTTTACAAAAATTACAAGAAAATCTAATTCATCTATCTACAAACTGTGGAGAAAGTCACAAATTAAAAATATAACAACTATGCGACAATACATTAGTATTATTTTAGGAATTTTAATAATTGCGGGAGCAGTTTTGGGTTATAACAAATTAACCGACAGTAAAAAAGACAAAAAACAACCCGTAAAAAAAGTGGTTAAAATTGTACAAACACAAGAAGTTGCCAACACAACTATTCCGCTACTAATTACCACAAGTGGTACGCTAAAGGCTAAAGATAAAATTGATTTATTTACAGAAGCACAAGGAATCCTTTTAAAAGGTTCAAAAGATTTTAAAGCAGGGACTTTCTTTAGTAAAGGAGAAACAATTCTACGTATCAATAGTGAGGAGTTTAGTGCTAATTTACGTTCTCAGAAAAGTGGTTTTTATAGTGTTCTCACAGCCATGATGCCCGATTTACAACTTGATTTTCCAAAAGTTTATCCAAAATGGCAAACTTATCTCACCAATTTTGATATGCAAAAGAGTTTAGCCAAACTCCCTGAAACAAGTTCTGATAAAGAAAAATATTTTATAATTGGTCGCAAAGTTTTATCAACCTATTATAGTGTTAAAAATGCCGAAGCTCGCTTGTCAAAATACCGCATTAGTGCACCATTTTCTGGAGTATTATCAGAAACAATGGTCAATCCTGGTGCTTTAATTCGACCCGGACAAAAATTAGGAACTTTTGTCAATACATCTGTTTATGAATTAGAAGTAAATATCAATACCCAATATGGTGATTTATTACAGAAAGGGAAAAAAGTAAAACTTCAAAATTTAGAACACACAAAAGAATGGATGGGAATTGTTAGCCGTATTAACCCAATTATTGATGTAAGTACACAAACTCTAAAAGTCTATATCTCACTTAAAGATAAATCCCTAAAAGAAGGTATGTATCTAGAGGCTAGTTTGCCTGTAAAATCAATTTCTGAAGCTTTTGAAGTGTCAAGAAAATTACTCGTAGATGACACGAAGCTGTTTGTTGTAAATGATAGTACATTAAACTTACAAAGCATTACTCCTGTGTTTTTTAATGAAAAAACGGTCGTGGTAAAAGGTCTTGAAAACGGACAAAAACTAGTTAAAGAACCTGTTCCTGGTGCCTATGAAGGGATGATTGTAAAAAAAGTCCCTTCAAAACTCATTAAATAATTAGTGTAAAGACGTTGCATTGCAATGTCTCAACGTACAATCTAGCGCCTTGGCGCCTTAGCGATAAAAAAATGAAAAAAATTATATCCTATTTTATAAAATATCCCGTAGCGGTAAATGTCGTAATCTTAGCTTTTATAGTCTTTGGTTTATTCGGAGCTTTGAGTTTAAAATCATCTTTTTTTCCTTTGATGGAAAGTCGGATTATAAGTATCAATGTGATCTATCCTGGGGCCTCACCTATAGAAATGGAAGAGGGAATTGTTTTAAAAATTGAAGACAATCTAAAGGGTTTAGTAGGTATAGAGCGTGTAACTTCTATATCTAGAGAAAATTCGGCAAGTATTACTGTAGAGGTAGAAAAAGGTAGAAAAATTGATGTAGCCTTATCAGATGTTAAAAATGCCGTTGATCGTGTTCCTTCTTTCCCCACAGGAATGGAACCTCCAATTATCGCAAAAAGAGAAAATATTCGCCCTACGATAAATTTTATTTTAAGTGGCGATGGTATTTCTTTAAAAACACTAAAAGATTATGCCAGAAGGATTGAAAATGACATAAGAGGTATGGAAGGTATTTCTCAAATTACACTTTCTGGTTTTCCTGATGAAGAAATAGAAATTGCCGTTCGTGAAAATGATTTATTGGCTTATAATCTTAGTTTTCAGCAAGTGGCTGCTGCAGTGCAAAAATCTAATCTACTAATCACAGGAGGAAATATTAAAACTAATACGGAGGAATATTTAATTCGTGCTTCTAATCGTAAATATTATGGGAAAGAATTGGCAAATTTGGTTGTTAAGACAAGTCCATCTGGTGCAATAATTCGATTAAAAGATATTGCTACAGTAAAAGATATTTGGTCTGAAAACCCAGATAGAGTATTCTTTAATGGTAAAACTGCTATAGATATATCCATCAGTAATACTAATAATGAAGATCTGATAGGAACAGCTAATAAAATTAAAGAATATATAAAAGGATTTAATAGTCAACATCAAAATATTCATATCGATATTTCAAACGACCAATCTGTTCCGTTAAAAGAACGAACCACATTACTTCTAAAAAATGGGGGAATGGGTATTGCATTGGTATTATTGTTTTTATCACTTTTCCTTAATGCACGTTTAGCGCTTTGGGTTGCAGCAGGTTTACCCATTTCTTTTTTAGGAATGTTTATGTTTGTTACGCAAACAGGTATTACCATCAACGTTTTATCTTTGTTTGGAATGATTATCGTAATCGGAATTCTGGTAGATGATGGTATTGTAATTGGTGAAAATATTTACCATCATTTTGAAAAAGGAAAATCACGTATACAAGCTGCAATAGATGGAACTCTTGAGGTAATTCCTCCTGTAGTTTCGGCAATTATTACGACACTACTAGCTTTTTCTGTTTTCTTTTTTATTGACGGTAGAATGGGTGACTATTTTAGCGAAGTTTCTACCGTTGTGATACTCGTTTTGGTCGTATCATTATTTGAAGCACTTATTATTTTACCGGCACACATTGCACATTCTAAAGCGTTAGAAAAAAAGAATGGTAAAAAGAAAAATGCCTTTAATCAATTTTTTGATACGATAAATAAAGTATCGGATTCTGGTTTAAAATGGTTACGAGATACCATTTATGCACCTTATCTGCGTTATTTCTTAAAGAATAGATTATTAGGCTTTGCTATTCCATTAATGATGTTAATTCTATCCATGGGCGCACTAAAAGCAGGCATCGTAAAAACCTCTTTTTTTCCTATGATCGCAAGTGATCGTGTTCAAATTACATTGAATATGCCTCAAGGTACCAACGAAAAAATTACCGATTCTATTATTGCACGTATTGAGGACAAGGTTTGGTTAGTCAATGAGGAATTTACTAAAAAACAAACGGGCAATATTCCAGTTATTCAGAATGTAATTCGGAAAATTGGTCCTTCATCAAGAGGTGTTTTAACCGTTAATCTATTACCTGGTGAAACTAGAGATTTTGAATCTTCTGCAATAACAAGTAGTATTCGTAAAAAAGTAGGTCGTGTAGAAGGTGTTGAAGACCTGTCTTTTGGAGCTGGACGTAATATGGGTGGAAGTCCAATATCTGTATCATTATTGAGTAATGACATTAAGCAATTGAAAGCAGCAAAAGCATTACTTAAGGAGAAAATGAGTCAAAATTCACAACTTAAAGATATCACGGATAATGACCCAATGGGTATCAAAGAAGTGCGTATTCAACTTAAAGAAAGTGCCCATTTATTAGGTTTGGATTTACGTATGATTATGAGTCAAGTGCGTAACGGATTTTTTGGATTTCAAGCACAACGATTTCAACGAGGTCAAGACGAAATAAAAGTTTGGGTACGATACACGAAAGAAAACAGATCATCTATCAAAAATTTAGATGATATGTGGATTATTGCTCCCAACGAAAAAAGAGTACCTTTCTCTGAAATAGCAACCTATACCATTGCGCGTGGAGAAATTGCCATTAATCACTTAGCGGGTAAAAGAGAAATTCAAGTTAATGCTGATTTGAAAGATGAAAAAGATAGTCCGCCAGATATTATTGAAGGGATCAAAACTGATATTATCCCTTTAATTAAAGAAAAATATCCGTCTGTAACTGCTTTATATGAAGGTCAAAACAGAGAGATGAAAAAAACGACAGAATCATTACCAAAAATTGGGTTAATCATATTAGCTTTAATTTATATGGTTATTGCTTTTACATTCCGTTCGTATAGTCAACCTGTATTGTTGTTATTTATGATTCCTTTTAGTTTGATTGGAGTTATTTGGGGACATTATTTTCATGATTTTAAAATTAATATTTTATCCTATCTAGGAATTATTGCTCTGGTAGGTATTATGGTTAATGATGGTTTAGTTTTGGTCACTAAATTCAATGGCTACCTTAAAGAAGGAATGAAATATGACGATGCGCTTGCGCAAGCAGGAATATCACGATTTAGAGCTATTTTCTTGACTTCGATTACCACCATAGCAGGTTTAATGCCATTATTATTAGAAACCAGCCGTCAAGCACAATTTTTACAACCAATGGCTATTTCTATTTCGTATGGAATTCTTGTCGCTACTTTCTTAACCTTATTAATGTTACCGTTATTATTATCCTTTTGGAATTCGGTTCTCGTGTTTTTTAAATGGTTGCGAACTGGTGAAGAAGTAACTAGAGAGGAAGTAGAACGGGCAATTATTGAAATGAAGGTTGAAGAAAAAAGTGACGTATAAATTAATCTAAACCCTGCAAGGGTTTAAATCCTTGCAGGGTTATAAGTGAATAAAAATGGAAAAATTAACATACATATTAGTATTCTTTGTAGTAAATGTTTATTCCCAAAACATGCTGACCAAAGAACAAGCACTACAAAGCCTATTAGAAAATAACTATGCAGTTAAACTATCACAAAATGATATACGACTAGCAGAAAACAACGCAAGTATTTATAATTCAAAATACTTACCTACAGTTGCTTTGGGAGCAGGAGCTAATTATAGTAGTATGAATCAAGAAACAGAAGCACAAAATGGGACTATTTCTACATTTGATGGATTAGAAACTCAAACCTATAATGCTTCTGTTGGAATAAATTATACGGTATTCAATGGCTTTAATCGTAAATATGCATTTGAACAATTGCAAGAACAATTAGCTTTGAGTGCTATTGATGCAGAGGCTACTTTAGAACAAGCTATATTAGATGTCTTTAGTAATTACTACCAAACAGCACAAGTTGCAGAAAATGTAAGTGTTTTACAAGAAGCTCTACAAATATCAAAACAACGTTTAAAACGCACAAAATATCAGTATGATTATGGGCAATCTACAAAACTAGCTGTACTCAATGCTGAAGTCGATGTCAATAATGATAGTATAAATTATATCAACACCAAACAAGTCTTAGACAATAGCAAACGCAATTTATTGGTACTCATTGGCGATACACAAACACAAAATTTTAACATTGAAACTGGTGTGCAATTTGTTGCCATGCCAACTTTAGAAGTTTTATTAGCTGATTTACCACGAAACACATCTATGCAACAGCTAGAAAAAGCCTTAGAAATAGGTGAATATGGTATTAAAATGAGTAAATCGAGTTACCTACCAACTTTAGGTGCAAATACCTCTTACGGATGGAATTTAGGTGATTATCCTTCTACATCACAAGCAGCAAAAACTATGAATTATGGACTCAATGCTGGTTTATCTTTAAACTGGAATGTTTTTGATGGTGGCTCAACCAAAACTAGAGTACAGAATGCACAAATCAATCAAGAAAATCAGTTTTTACGTAAAGAGCAACTAGAACAGCAATTGCGTAACTTTATCACCAATACCTATTACAATTATCAAAACAAACGTTTGGTATTACAAACACAAGAGCAAAATTTACAAACTGCACAACGTAATTTTGACCGCACCACCGAAATGTTTAAATTAGGAAGTGTCAGTTCGGTAGAGTACCGACAAGCGCAACTCAATTTACTCCATGCGCAAACAGCAATTCTTACCGCAAAATATGATGCCAAAGTTGTAGAAATACAATTGTTGCAACTTACGGGTAGATTAATGGATGGTATTTAATGATTATTGTTTATTTTTATCTTTTGGTCTAAAAAAGACTCCTATTATAAACCTTAAGTTTCTAAAGTAATGAAACAAAAGATTCTATTTGTTCTTATTCTATTAGCGAATATCAATCTATTTAGTCAACAATCCAAACCAAATACTCTAACAGCAACTTATATTGATATACCAATTAAGCTTGACGGAAAACTTAATGAATCTTGTTGGTTAAATGTATCTCCTATTGAAAATTTCACCCAAAGAGAACAAAACGAAGGAGTTCCTGCAACAGAAAAAACACAAATAGCTGTCGTATATAATACAACCAATATTTATTTTGGAATCTGGTGTTTTGATAGTGAACCTGATAAAATTTCTGCTCAACAAATGGCACGTGATTTTAGCTGGCGAAGTGACGACAATGTAGAAATAATGATAAGCCCTTTTAATGACAATCGGAATGGGTATTTATTTGTTACAAACCCCAATGGAGCTATGGCCGATGTTTTAGTGGGTGATGAAGGTAAGGATTGGAACAAAGATTGGAATACCGTTTGGGATGTCGCTGTAAACATAAATGAACAAGGTTGGTTTGCAGAAATTGTCATTCCGTTTAGTTCTTTAAAATTCAAAAAAGATAGTACCCAAATTTGGGGAATTAACTTTGAAAGAAATATTCGACGAAAAAAAGAACAAGTATTATGGCAAGGATGGTCACGATTATATGATGTAGAAAAAATATCTCAAGGTGGTAAACTCATAGGTATTGAAAAAATTAAACAAGGAACAAAAATTGAATTAAACCCTTATGTGTTGGGTGGTTTTGAGTTTTCTGATGGACAAACCGAAACAAAACAAAAAATAGGTGGTGAAATAAACTTTGATATTACACCAACCTTAAAACTAAACTTTACAACTAATACAGATTTTGCACAGGTTGAATCAGACCGTAAACAAATAAATCTTTCTCGATTTTCTTTATACTATCCTGAAAAAAGACAATTCTTTCTTGAAGGAAGAAACTATTATGATATGAATATTGGAAGAGAAGAACTGTTTTATAGTCGAAGAATTGGTATTGATCAGAGTCAAGAAGTACCCATTATTGGTGGTATGCGGCTTTTTGGAAAACTAAACAAAACCAATATTGGTGTAATGTCCATTCAAACCTATGAAAAAGATAGCATCCCTACCACAAATTATTCAACAATCAGGGTAAAACAAGACATTTTTAAACAATCTAATATCGGTTTAATTCTCACTCAAAAATATTCAAAGAATAGTTATAATCGCGTTTATGGAACTGATTTTACCTACTCTACTACCGAACTTTTTGAAAATAAAAGTCTTATTGTAGGTGGTGCAATTGGAACTTCGGAAACTAAAATATTTGATGAAAATGAACCAAATAACACAAACAATCTTTCTTATAATGTATTTTTAAGTTACCCCAATGATGTTGTAGAATACGACCTCGGATTTACCACAGTACAAGCTGATTTTAATCCTGAAATGGGCTTTACAAGGCGTAAGAATTACCAAATGCTTTTCACCGAATTGCAATTTAATCCCAGATTTAAAAAATTGCCTTTTTTTAGAAATCTAATTTTTAAACCTATTGATGTTAATTATTATATAAATGATGAAACCAAAGAACTGGAAACCGTTTTTTATGAATGGCGTCCTTTTGGATTTGTCTCAAAGAGTGGTGAGTTTTTTGAGTTTAACATCCAACACCTTTATGATAAACCTGATGCTGATTTTGAGCTAATTGATGACGTTTATATTCCTGCTGGTAATTATTGGGATAATCGATATGAGGTTCAGTTTAGTACTTTTAGAGGTAGAAAAATGGCTGTAAGTGGTGCTATTAGTACAGGTGAATTTTATACTGGAGATCGACAAGAATATGAATTTTATACGTATTTCAATTTAAATAAACACCTAAACATAAGTCTTGACTGGCAAAGAAATAATATCCAATTACCACAAGAATCTTTCACCACAGATGAAATAGGAGGACGAATTGACTATGCAATTAATCCTAAATTACAAACCAGCATGTTCGCGCAGTGGAATAATGAAAATGAAAATATCTTACTTAATTATAGGATTAATTGGATTCCAAAAGTTGGAAGTTATTTTTACTTCGTAGTTAATCAAGAATTAGCTACAGATAATAAAATCACACTAGAGCGAACTACCATTTTAGGAAAACTAATATGGCGATTTGCCCTGTAAACTTTAAACATATGAAACTATTAATGATATATTGTGATACCTTTTCTTACAAACCACAGATAAAAACTTTACCTGACTTTCCGGATTTTACAGAAGATGCAATATTTGACAATGTACTCGTTGCTTTTATTCAAATGGAAGAAAAAGACATCGCCATCAGTCCAAAAATTGAAACGAAACTGCTAAAAAATCTTAAATGGGGTGCTAAAAAAAATAATGTAAAACATATTATATTACATTCATTCGCACACCTATCTACCAGTAAAGCAGACCCACAAAGTACCAAACAACTATTTGACAAAGTAGAAACACGTCTTAAAAATGCGAATTATAAGTCTGATCAAACACCTTTTGGCTATTTTTTAGATATTAATGTACAAGCTCCTGGACGCTCTGCCGCAAGAATATTTTTAGATTTTTAGTCAAAAAAATTGTAAATCGTAAATTGTAAATCGTAAATCCTTACTACCTTTGCAAAATCATTTTTTAAACCAATTATTATGGCACAAGATTTATATCAAGCTCCTGATTATTTTCAGTTAGACGAGCTATTAACCGAAGAACATAAATTAGTACGTGATGCTGCCCGCGAATGGGTAAAAAGAGACATTACACCTATGATTGAAGAAGTTGCTCAAAAAGCTGAATTTCCAATGGAAATTATTGGCGGATTAGCAGAAATAGGTGCTTTTGGACCTTATATTCCCGAAGAATATGGTGGTGCTGGTTTAGACCATATGAGTTATGGGTTGATTATGCAAGAAATCGAACGAGGCGACTCTGGAGTTCGCTCTACTGCATCCGTGCAAACTTCTTTGGTTATGTATCCTATTTTTGCCTTTGGTAATGAAGAGCAAAAGAAAAAGTATTTACCAAAATTAGCTACTGGTGAACTAATGGGTTGTTTTGGATTAACCGAACCTAATCACGGTTCTAATCCAGGTGGAATGGAGGCTCGTCTTAAAGATATGGGCGATCATTATATCCTAAATGGTGCTAAAATGTGGATTTCAAATGCTCCTTTTGCTGATATTGCCGTAGTTTGGGCAATTGATGAAACCGATAATCGTATTAAAGGAGTTATTGTAGAGCGTGGAATGGAGGGTTTTACTACACCAACTACACACAACAAATGGTCTCTTAGAACTTCTGCAACGGGTGACTTGATCTTTGATAATGTTAAAGTGCCTAAAGAAAACCTACTACCAAATAAAACTGGCTTAGGAGCGCCATTAATGTGTTTAGATTCAGCTCGCTATGGTATTGCTTGGGGAGCTATTGGTGCCGCAATGGATTGTTATGACACTGCATTAAGATATGCTAAAGAACGTACACAATTTGGAAAACCTATTGCCTCATTCCAACTACAGCAAAAGAAATTAGCCGAGATGATTACCGAAATCACCAAAGCTCAATTGTTAACATGGCGCTTAGGAACACTCCGTAATGAAGGTCGTGCTACCTCAGCACAAATTTCTATGTGTAAACGCAACAATGTAGATATGGCCTTAAAAATTACTCGTGAAGCACGTCAAATATTAGGTGCAATGGGTATTACTGGTGATTATTCAATTATGCGTCATATGATGAATTTAGAAAGTGTGATTACTTATGAAGGAACACATGATATTCATTTATTGATTACTGGTCTAGATATTACGGGTATTCCTGCTTTTCAGTAGTTTACAATTACATAATTTTATGAAAGTGCCTAGTTTATAGCTAGGCAC
>JAUVBX010000038.1 GCA_030590985.1 Lutibacter sp.
CTGAAAATATTGTGCAAAAATAGTATTTTTGTACCGCTAATTACACTTATAATCTTAATAATATGAATATGCAAATAGACAAAATTTTAGAAATTCTATCCTATACAATACCTTCTGTTATTACTGGCGGTGTTGCGTATTACTTTTTCTTAAAACATATTAATCATGAAGAAAGCAGACGTCGTTTCTATTTACATCGTGAGAATCAAAAACAAAGTTTTCCTCTCCGATTACAAGCATACGAGCGTATGGTGTTATTTTTAGAGCGAATAAATCCAAATAAATTATTGATTAGAGAAGTTCCAAAATCTGATGATAAAATAGCATATTTACACCAATTGGTAAATAGTATTGAACAAGAATTTGAACATAACCTTGCGCAACAAATTTACATTTCAGACAGTTGTTGGAATACGGTTGTTACCGCAAAAAATGCTACTTTACAATTAATACGAAATAAAGCGGCTACTACATCAATACAAACAGCCAAAGAATTACTTGAAGTAATATTAAAAGAAGGAGTAAACGACTCACACCCATCAATTGCTGCCATTACTTTTATAAAAACGGAAGTTGCAGAATTGTTTTAAACTGTATAGAATATATTCCAAATACAAAGTAAAAAAACACCTTACCTAGTATCAAACTAAATAAGGTGTTTTTATTTTTTAAAGATTTTGTTACCTTTTAATTAAACACTACTCCATTTGGAATAATGCCTGTTGTTATACTTTGAGTTTGCGTATTGCTACTTAAATCAAATATTTTTAAAGTTCCTTCACTTTGATAATCTCCTGCATCAAGAGCATATAATAAACCATCTTTTGTTATCATTCCATAATAAAACCCATCCAAACCATTTTCTGGACTTATTGGTAAAGCAACTATACCATCCCATTTATATACACCACCATTTAAGGAATAATAGAAACTTGAACCATCATGTGTTAAATGATAAGGATGTTCTGTTGCATTAAAATTCCATGTGGCAGTTACCGTATTTGTACTTATATCGATTTTATCAATTCTACCAGCTGTTTCATCGCTTATAGGATATGAAATACCCCCTGAAACTACATATAAATAATTTCCATCAACTATCATTGAATTTGGATTATCCCCTAAATCAATATTTGAAACTACTGTATTTGAAGTTGTATCAATTACAAGTATCTTATTATTAGTATTCCACGCCCCAATCATTGCAACATATACTTTATCTCCGATAACTTCCATTTTCTCTGGGCCTACTTCAACAGGAATTATACCTGTAACACTATTTGTAGCTAAATCGATTATACTAATAAAATCATCATTGGGGTCAGCAGCATCTCCCCAATTAGAAATATATCCAATACCATTATGTACAACCATATAACGTGGGTTGTTAATACTAGCACCTTCAATTGTAACAACTTGCTCCATTGTATAACGATTTACAACTTCAATCTTATTTGAACCATTTACAACAATATAAGCTCTATCATCTGTCAGATAAATCGATTGAGCTGTATCACCTAAAACATCACTATTTACTGTCTTAAATACTTCTTGTTCTATACTACTAAAATCATTTTTCACAAAAGTAATACTTGCATTTCCTGAACCATAATTACCTTCATTTAGTATAAAAATCCCATTTGCATAAGGGACAATATCTAAAGTGGTAATTGTTTCATTGTCTGCATAGTTAGAATCATTATCTGATAAATCAGTGATCACCACACCTTCGTCATCAACACCTGATACTGTTGCTTGATTTGTGATACTTTCATCAGTCAAATCTGAAGAAGTTATTGTGTAATCAACACTTATACTAGCACTAGCTGATGGAGTCAGTTCAGATGGATTTAGAGACAAGTCTTGTACTGCAATTCGATCATCATTAATCACTATCTGTGAGATTGTATTATCTCCCGTATTGGTAACCTTAAAAGTATAGGTAATTGTCTCTCCAACTTGTACAAATCCATCAGAGTTCAAATCATTAACAACCGCTGTTTTTACTAATCCTAAGTCAGAAACTTCTTGTTCGGTTTCATCCTCACATGAAGTGGTTAAAACTATGATAATAAATAATAAAGAGATAATTTTAAGAATTTTCATAATAGTAAGTTTTTTTAAAATTTATAGTTAATAAGAAGGGTTAAATTTTGTTTTGGCATGGGTCTACTAGCAATAATTTGATAATCAACGTCAAATATATTATTTATATCCATACCAACACTAAGTTTTTTGTTAAATAGATTTCTTTTTACGCTTATACTCGACAACCAATAATCATCTATGCTTTTTGTATTTGATGTAGACGTGTACACACTGCCATTATATTGTTCATCAAATTCAACATACCATTTTTCATTTGTATAGCTTAACAGCAGGCCTCCCATATGATTAGGCACATATATCAATTGTTTTTGAGTTTCATCATCTTTAGAAATAGTATATGAATAATGTATGTGCCCTGTAAACTTATGATGATTCATTATAATAGAATTTTTGAAAGAAAACTCAAGACCACTTATAGTAACACTCTGAATATTTACTGGTTTCCAGTACATCGCAGTTTCTGGTTTCCACTGAATCATATCCGTACTATGTGATTTAAAAGCATTTATACAAAATTTAGATGCTTTATAATTCCATTCATAGCCCAATTCTGAACTCCAACTCTTTTCTGGTATTAAATCAGGATTACCTCCTGGCTGCCAATACAGATCATTTAATGTAGGTATTCTATAATTAGTAGAAAAATTAAAACTAGTAGCATGATTTTTATACCATTGTTGCTTGGTGTCGAAAGAAAAAACAAAAGGTATTTTGTAGACAGACGACCACTCCTTACGAATATTAAAATTGTATTGTAATTTTTCAGATAGAGTGTGATGTAAAGACGATAAAAAAGATAGCTTTTGCCTACTTGATTCTTCAATTTCTGTACCTTCTCCTTTTAAAATCTCATAGTTCGCTGCTGTATGCAGTATTATTTTTGAGTTCAAATTATAATAAAAACCATAATTAGTATACCATTTTTTACTTCCATTATCTGAAAAAATATCTGGTATATTTTTGTTAAAAGTATATTTATAATCCTCTTTTAGATAAGCTGTTTTAAACTCACCTTGTGACTTCGTATTTTTATGAACCCAACCCAATAAAATACTTTGATTAGTATAATCTAAATTTGCATTATTAGTAGTGTATAAAGTACCGGAGGTATTCCTGTCAGAGTTATTAAACAGAGTTTTAAGGTATAAATTATGTTTATTATTCAGCTTAAATCCCGTATTTAACAGCACCGAATAATTCATTATCTCTCCGTTTTCATTTACTATCTCAGTATTTGAATAGGGATAATTATTTTCAGATGAAAGTCCATTAAAACCTACCTGTAAAGCTGCTTTTTTAGTGCTGTGATTTACAAAAGCCGCCGTAGAATAACTATCATAACTTCCAATGCTACCAAATAAGAAAGCTTTTGTTTTGTTTATGTATTGTAATTCGTTTTCCAAATTTATTGCTCCTCCAATTGCACCACTGCCCAACAAGACACTTCCACCTCCTTTTCTGATACTTATTCTATTGTAATGAGATGTAAAAACCGTATTAAAATCTGTTTGACCATTAAGTGATGAATTAATTGGAATACCATTCCAATAAACCGCTGTATGAGAAGCTCCAGATCCTCGCATCGATATGGACGCTGTCATGCCACTACCCTGTTCTTTTATATATGCAGATATTTGCTTTTTTAGTAATTGCGATAGATTACTATTTTCGCTTTTTAAAATACTATCAGTCAAAATTGTTATACTATAACCAACTTGATAACTAGGAGAAAAATAAGAATAAACATGCACTTCTTCCAGTTGGTTAATGTCATTGCCTTGTGACAAACCACTGAAATAAAATAAAGATAATATGATTAAAAAAACTGCTTTCATTATCGCTTTTCCTCCGAAAACGTTCACTTTTTAGTGTTAATCTGGCAGGTCTCCTGGCTTGCGTCTTATTATTTACCTTCCCATTCTTTAAATCGAACAGTGGCTAATAGGTTATAATAAGCATTCCTTTTTATTATCGGAACTAAGCTTACAGTTGCGGGGACAGCTTTGGTATTGCACCAAATTCCCTTTTAATTCCAACCGTTAAAAACGGTCTTGAAACCAAATATTAAAGTTCAAAAATATACTTTTAGTTTTACATAATAAAAGATATTCATATAAAGTTTTCAAATAAATTGTTGATAAACCCTTGAATGATATCTTACAAATTGTTTGTTTTTTTATGTATTTTAGCCCAGTAATATATTATCTGAAATGGAACCTTTTATTGTATCGGCTAGAAAGTATCGCCCCCAGACATTTGATGATGTTGTGGGACAAAAGGCTATTACAACTACGCTAGAAAGTGCCATACAAAACAACCATTTAGCACAAGCTTTATTATTTACAGGTCCAAGAGGCATTGGAAAAACAACTTGTGCACGTATTTTGGCAAAACGAATTAATCAAGATAATAATGAGGAAATAAGTCTAGATGAGGATTTTGCCTTTAATATTTTTGAATTAGATGCGGCTTCAAACAACTCCGTAGATGATATTCGTAATCTGACTGATCAGGTACGAATTCCACCACAAACAGGTCATTATAAGGTTTATATAATTGATGAGGTTCATATGCTCAGTCAAGCTGCTTTTAATGCTTTTTTAAAAACATTAGAAGAACCACCTGCACATGCTATTTTCATTTTAGCAACTACTGAAAAGCACAAAATTATACCTACGATCCTCTCTCGTTGTCAAATATTTGATTTTAAACGTATTGGTGTAAAAGATATCAAAGATTATTTACACAAAATAGCTGAGAAAGAAAATATCAATGCTGAGGATGATGCACTTCATATTATTGCCCAAAAAGCAGATGGTGCCTTGCGTGATGCTTTATCAATTTTTGATCGTGTAGTAAGTTTTTCTGGTAAAGAATTAACTAGACAAGCTGTTACCGAAAACCTCAATGTTTTAGATTACGAAGCCTATTTTAAAACAACTGACTTATTATTAGCCAATGATATTCCAAGCGTTTTAGTCCAGTTTAATGATATTTTAAACAAAGGATTTGATGCGCATCATTATATTATGGGACTTGCCAGTCATTTTAGAGACTTATTAGTTGCCAAAGACAAAGCAACAGTTGCCTTACTCGAAGTAGGAGATGCTGCTAAAAAACGCTATTTAGAACAGTCAGAAAAAACTTCAGTTAATTTTTTAATCGAAGCTATTAACTTAAGTAATGAATGCGATTTAAAATACAAAACCAGTAAAAATCAACGTTTATTAGTCGAACTAACTTTAATGCAATTAGCTTCTTTGACTAAAATGGGTGAAAAAAAAAACCTAAATTTATAATCCCTCCTTCTTTTTTCACTTCTAAAGACAAAAAAAACACCAAAACTCTTAAAGAAGAACCTACTTCTTATAAAAAAATAGAAGAAAAAATTGCTAATAAGGAGCAATATCCTACCCTATCAACACCAACTGATACTGAATCTGCTAAAACTCATGTTGCTTTAAAAAATACTCCCAAAGAAACAATAAAATCACCAAAACTTAATGTTTCTAGCAAGCGACGTTCTTCTGCTTTAAGTTTAAACAGTATTCATAAAAAAGCTGAAGAAAACAAGAAAGAGCAAGAAGCTGGGGTTGATCTATCAAAGTTACCCAAAGAAGAATTCTCACAAGCAGATTTTCACGTGTTTTGGAAAAAATACATTAACATCCTTACCAAACAAGGAGATAAGATGTTAGCATCTATTTTAAATTCATCAGAACCCGTTCTTAAAGATACTGAAGTAAGCTTAACCTACCCCAATGCTATGATGCTAAAAGAGGTAAAAAAGAATCAAACACATGTGTTAAATTATTTACGTGATAAACTTCAAAATTATCAAATTAGATTTAATCTAATTTTAAACGAATTAGATGAAAAAAAGTTCGTTTACACTCCAGAAGAAAAGTATAGTAAACTACGAGAAATAAATCCTCTGTTAGATGAATTGCGAAAAACTTTATATTTAGATATTTAAAATTCAATGACACACGATAGAAAGCAGATTGAAAAAAAAATTCAACAAGAATTGATTGATACAGAAGCTCAAATTCTTGATTTAAAAGAGTTAACCAAGCCCATTGCACCTGATTGTGCAATAGGTCGTGTCAGTAGAATGGATGCTATCAATAACAAATCTATCAATGAGGCGGTACTTCGAAAAGCGGAATTAAAATTATCTGGGCTTAAATTTGCACTTGATAGAATTTCCGATACCGATTTTGGCATTTGTGCAAAATGCGAACAACCAATACCACTTGGTCGTATTATGCTAGTACCACATAGTCGATTTTGTGCAAGATGTACTGATTAATCAACTGATTTGATGCACTATGCAATCAGAACTCAGGTTTCAAGACTTGCCTTTACGACAAGATATGTAAATCATTATATTTAATACAATTTATGCAACAACTTGTATTTATTAAATATTTTTTCACTCTAAACTACCGACCAAATCCTCCACTTCGTTAAGAATTTCACATGATTCTACTAATTCTTTCATGGTATTGTGGTCTTTGTATAAAGGTCTATCAATTTCTAAAAAATCTACGTATTTGCGAATTGTATCATGAGCTTTTTGCACTCCATTTCCAAAACTATATTCTTCTTTTCTGAAATCTAATGCTTGTGCTGCTGCCATAAATTCTATTCCTAAAATACCATAAGCATTATCAATAATTTGAAAATTTTTGATTGCAGTATTCATTCCCATAGAAACAAAATCCTCCTGATCTGCAGCAGCTGGAATAGATTGTATTGATGCCGGAGTAGCAAGTATCTTTTGCTCTACAATTTGCATATCTGCAGTATATTGACTTAACATTAAACCAGACATTAGTCCTGCATTTTTAGAAAGAAACGGTGGTAAACCAACGCTTAAAGCAGGATTATTTAGTCTATTCATTCTTCGTTCTGAGATTATAGAAACCATAGTAATTACTTGGCCTACCATTTCCATGGGTACAGAAACTGGAGTTCCTTGAAAATTTGCACCGGAAAGTGCCAAATCTTTTTCCGGAAAGAAAATAGGATTGTCACCCACTCCATTAAGCTCGATTTCTACTTGAGATTTTGCCCAACGAAGTGCATCATGTGCGCTACCAATAACTTGTGGTGTAGATCGCATAGAATAAGCATCTTGCACCTTACAAGCAACTTTTTCTTCTTTTAAATCTCCTCCAGAGACACATTTGTTAATTGCATTTGCACTACGAACTGCTCCTGAAAAACCTCTTACTTCATGTAATAAACTTGTGTAAGGTTTCATATTTGCTTTTAGCGCTTCTAATGACATAGACGCTGCAATCTCTGCTTGTTTAAAAAAATTATTTGCATCATATAATAAGATTGCACTCATTGCTGTAAGTACATTTGAACCATTTATTATAGCCAAACCATCTCTTGCTTGTAGTCCCGGAACTTCAATTTTTGCTTTTGCAAATGCATCTTTACCAGAAAGTTCTTCTCCTTTATAAAAAGCGCTTCCTTCACCTAGCATTAACAATGCTATTTGTGACATTGGTGCCAAATCACCGCTTGCTCCAACTGAACCTTTTCTACAAACAACCGGCGTAACTCCTTTGTTAAGCATTTCAACTAGCGTTTGTGTTATTTCCAATCGTACAGCTGAGTTTCCATGTGCATGAACATTAATTCTTCCTAACATTGCAGCACGTACCCACTCAATAGGCATTGCTTCACCGATTCCTGCTGCATGATTATAAATTAAATATTTTTGGAAATCTGCTATTTGGTTGTCATCTAAAACTACTTCGGAAAACTCGCCGATTCCTGTATTAACACCATACATTATTTCGTGAGCATCAATTTTTTTCATAATCATTGCTCTACAAATATTAATTCTATCTATCGCAGACTTATCTAGTTCTACTTGATAATTATTACGTGCTACATTTACTAAATCTTCTATTGTTAAATCTGCACCTTTTATTATGTATTTTTTCATTGTTATCTCATTTTAATATTTTATAAATTTATGCTGCAATATTCAAGTATGTCGAGTTTTAATAGCTACAAAAAGGGTATAAAAAGAAATAAAACAACTAATGATATTGTGTTATGTAAAGTTGCTGTTATATTTAGTGTTTTAATCCAATAATTCTTCTATATCTATTTCCAAACTCTTAACGAAATTGATACTTTTTTGTATAGAATAATGTAAAATTTCATCTTTTTCGATAAATGGAATTTCATTACGATAAGAGATTAATACGCTCTTTAAAAATGGTGACGTTTTTACTGGATCTCTAAAGTAAAGTGCTTGTGAGGCATTTAATAATTCAATTGCTAAAATACGTTCAATATTTTCGACAATCCTATAGGTTTTTGTAGCGGCATTGGCACCCATACTGACATGATCTTCTTGTCCGTTACTACTAACGATACTATCAATACTTGCAGGAGTTGCCAATTGCTTATTTTGACTTACAATACTAGCAGCAGTATATTGTGGAATCATAAAACCACTATTTAATCCCGATTCTGCAATTAAAAAAGGTGGTAACCCACGTAAACCAGAAACCAATTGAAAAGTTCGTCTTTCTGAGATATTTCCCAATTCTGCCATGGCTATACCTAAATAATCAAGTGCTAATGCCAGCGGTTGCCCATGAAAATTTCCTCCAGAAATAATAGTATCCTCTTCTACAAAAATATTTGGATTGTCAGTAACCGCATTTATTTCAATGTTAATAGTATTTTTAACAAATGATAATGTATCACTTGTCGCTCCATGAACTTGGGGAATACACCTAAATGAATAAGGATCTTGTACATGTTCTTTTTCCTGAGCAATTAATTCACTTCCCGTCAAAAATCTTCTCACACGCTTTGCCGTTTTTAATTGCCCTTTATGGGGTCGAACCATATGAACTAAAGGATCAAACGGACTTAAATTTCCGTCAAATGCTTCCAAAGAAAGGCAACCAACCAAATCAGCAATATATTTTAATTTGTAGGATTTTAAAACCAGATAAGAAGCATAAGCACTCATAAACTGAGTACCATTCAAAAGAGCTAATCCTTCTTTAGATTGCAATTGAATAGGTTTTAATCCTAACTCGGCATATACATCTTTCGTTTTTTGCTTTTTTCCTTTAAAGTAAACTTCTCCCTTTCCTATAATAGCTAATGCCAAATGTGCTAATGGTGCTAAATCTCCCGATGCACCCAAAGAACCTTGTGTAAAAATCACTGGAAGTACATCTTGATTATAAAAATCAATCAATCTTTGAACCGTATCCAATTGTACTCCCGAATGTCCATAACTCAAAGATTTAATTTTGAGTAGCAACATCAGTCTTACAATTTCTTTTGGCACTTCATCTCCGGTTCCACAAGCATGACTCATTACCAAATTTTCTTGTAATTCGTGTAGTTTATCATTCTCAATTTTAACTTTGTACAAAGAGCCAAATCCTGTATTTATACCGTAAATAGGCTTGGATTCTTTATTTATCTTAGCATCGAGATAGTTTCTACAACTCGTAATTTTTTCTTTGGCTTCTTGGGATAATTCCAGTTGTTGGTTTTCTGAAATTATCTTATAAAGTGATTTAAAAGTTAAATCAGAATTGCTAATAGTGTAGGTCTGGTTCATTCGTTTAAGTTTACTCATCGCAAAATTCAGTAATCCTACTGATTTAAACAAATGAATGAATGATTATTATTCATTTATATATATTTGTACGTAAATATTCATTTAACAATGAAAGAATTAATTAAAATATTTTACATTTCTTTTCAAAATTTGGACGCTGAAGCAATGATTGCTTGCTATCATGATGATATCGTTTTTGAGGATCCTGCATTTGGTGTGTTAAAAGGAGATAAAGCCAAAAATATGTGGCGAATGCTTTGCAAAAATGGGGTCGATTTAAATATTATATATTCCAATATAAATATACATGGCACAAAGGGCAAAGCATATTGGGAAGCTCAGTATACTTTTGGTAGAACAGCTAGAAAAATCCATAACAAAGTACAGGCTAGTTTTGAGTTTCAGGATGGAAAAATAATAAAACATAAAGATCATTTTAGTCTGCATACTTGGGCTAAACAAGCCTTAGGGGTCAAAGGGTTACTTTTAGGAGGGACTTCATACTTTAAAAAGAAATTAAACAAACAGACCAATAGATTACTCGAAATATTTGAAAAAACACTTACTTATGAATAAAATATCGTTTAAAACAATACTAATTATTCTAGTCTTGTTAATTATCGGAATATATTATTATCCTACCCCACAAAGAGATTTTTTTGAGTTATATCCTTACGATGATAGCTTCTCTCAAAGTCTAAAAGAGTTTCAATCAAGAAGTACAACAGAAATAGTTGTAGATGGTGTTAAATGGAACTACTATGCTGGAGGAACTGGAGATCAAACAATTCTTTTTTTACATGGCATGGGTGGTTCTTATGACTTATGGTGGCAACAAGTGTTAGAATTTGAAAAAGACTATCGGGTTATAACCTATAGCCTACCCGAAGAAATAAATACACTCGAAAATAGTTCTAAAGGAATTATTGCAATACTAGCACAAGAAAAAATAGGTACATTTACTGCCGTTGGAACTTCTATGGGAGGTTATATTACACAATACTTAGCGAACACCATTCCTGAAAGATTAGATAGAGTTGTTTTTGGTAACACCTTTCCTCCTAATAATATAATAAAACAAGACAACCTGCAAAAAGAAAAAATCATTCCGCGATTACCAGAAATTCTTTTAGTGAAATTTGCTGACAAAACATTAAAAGAGGAAATAGTACCCGCTGCTAAAAACTCTGAATTATTAGAGGCTTTTTTACCAAGTATTCCATTTAGTAAAAAGCAATTTATGAATCGATATGCAGTTGTTATCGATGTCTTTGCAACTAATACAATAAAAACTAAACATATTCCTAAATTAATTCTAGAATCAGATAATGATCCATTGGTTCAAGAGGAGTTAAGGGTAGCAATCAAAGATTTATATAGCGATGCCCAAACTTATACTTTTCATAATGCAGGACATTTTCCATATATAAACGAAGCAAAAGAATACAATACGGTTTTACGTAATTTCTTAGAACAATCTAGTGAAATTAGAAGTGTTGATAATAGTACTAATTGAATTATATACAGCTTTTATATGACTAAAACACAAAATGTGTAAATTCGCGATTTACAATATCTCCCTAAACTTATAAATTTTAAACAAATACAATCTAAACAGCAAAAATGAAAAACTTATTTATTTTACTACTTACCGGAACTATCTTGATTTCTTGTACAAATGATAAAAACAAAAACTATATTACGTTATCTGGAAAGATAACTAATCAGAATAGTAACGAACTTAGTATAAGAAATGCTGAAAATATACTAGTCAAAAACATAGCAGTAGCTGATGATGGTGTTTTTTCGGACACACTACATATTACAAAAGGAAAATATTCTCTCTCTGATGGTAACGAGTATGCATTGTTGTTTTTACAACCAGGAAATGATCTAAAACTAAGTATTGATGCCGAAAAATTTGACGAAACTTTAATTTTTGATGGAAAAGGAAGCAAGGAAAACAACTATATAATCAAAAAACTTCTTTTACAAGAAAAAGTCTTTAACAATATTAACGACTTATATAGTTTGTCAAAAATTGATTTTAATATGTCTTTAGACAAAACCAAGAAAGAATTTCATAATTTTCTAAAAGAACAAAAAGATTTAGATACTGATTTTGTCTTATCTGATATTGAGGATACTGAGAATCTTTTTAATTATTTAGACATGCGATATGAAAAAGTTGCCAAAATAAATGAGCTTATAGGAAGTCCATCACCACTATTTACAAATTATGAAAACCATAAAGGTGGTAGCATTTCTCTCTCAGATTTAAAAGGAAAATACATATATATCGATGTTTGGGCAACTTGGTGTAAGCCTTGTCTAGCTGAAATTCCTGCATTAAAAGAACTCGAAAATGAATTAGGTGATAAAATACATTTTGTTTCAATTTCTATTGACAAAGCTGATAAATATGAGGATTGGAAAAATATGGTTACAGATAAAGACTTAAAAGGTATACAACTTTATGCTGATAACAATTGGGAATCAAAATTTATTCAAGATTACGGTATAGATGGAATCCCTAGGTTTATTCTTATTGATCCATTAGGTACTATTGTAAAACCAGATGCATCGAGACCATCTAATCCTAAAACAAAAAATATACTGCTTGATTTAATTAAATAATATTTATTGTATTTTCGCAAACTAAATTTTAAAAATATAAAAAAATGAATAAACTAGTTGTTTTACTTATTACAATTTTTGCTATAGCATCTTGTAATACTGAAGTTAAAGATTATGTTAGTATTTCTGGTCACCTTGATGGATTAGAAGCAAAAGATACGCTACTAAAATTTAATTCAAGAAAATATAGCAAGTCGATAAAAATTGATGCCGAAGGAAACTTTAAAGATACTCTACGAATTAAAGAAGCCGATTTCTACTCTATCTCCATAGGTGTCAGAGGTCTTTTATCTACATTTTTAACCAAAGGAAACGATTTGACAATGAATGGTGATGTAAAAAATCTCAATAATACAATGGTTTTTGAAGGAAATGGAGCTGAAACAAATAATTATTTAATAACAAGAGGAAAAGAAGTTAAAGCATTTACGGAAACTTTTTCTACTTTATATGCATTAGATACTTTAAATTTTAATAAAAAATTAAATGACTTTGAAAATCATATGGCAGATCTTTTAAAGAACAAAGCAATTGACACGGCTGTTGTGAAAAGAGAGTTACAAGGTCTTGAAGGGTTTATAAAAGGAACCAAATCACGCTATCAAAAACAACACGCCTTTCAAAATTCATTTACAAAGGGTACAGTTTCTCCAAAATTTGTTGATTATGAAAATTATAATGGTGGTAAAACTTCTTTAGACGACTTACAGGGAAAATATGTTTATATTGATGTGTGGGCTACTTGGTGTAGACCTTGTTTAGCACAAATACCTGCTTTAAAAGAATTGGAAGAAGCCTATCACGATAAAAATATCGAATTTGTAAGTATCTCAACTGATAAACCCGATAAACATGAAGCTTGGATAAATATGATTAAAGCAAAAGAAATGTCTGGAATACAACTTTATGCAGGTAAAGATCAGTCATTTATGCAAGAATATCAAATCAGTAGTATTCCGAGGTTTATTTTTATTGACCCAAGCGGAAATATTGTAAATGCTGATGCGCCAAGACCAAGTGATAAAGAGGGAATTAAGAAAATGTTTGATGAAGCAGGTCTTTAAATAGATAACTTAGTACCACAAAAAAATCCGATTTGATAGTATATATCAAATCGGATTTTTTTATTATAAAACCAATTAATTTTTTGGCTAAAAGATTATTTCTTACCTTTCTTTTTTAATTCTTGTTGGTCTTGTGCTTGTTTCATCGCACTATCAATTCGTTGACGGAAAGCAGATTTCTTTTTAGGAGCTTGCGCTTTTTTCTTTTCTACCATTGCATGAACTTTAGCTTCATCGATTACCCATGTTTTAATTACATACATGATAGTAAGGGTCAATACATTCGAAATAAAGTAATACAAACTCAATCCACTACCGTATTGATTAAAGAAAAACAACATCATAACAGGTGAAATATACAGCATAATTTTCATCATTTTCTGCATATCTGGCATACCTTCTTGTGCTGGCGGTTGCATATTAGCTTGTTGACTCTGACTCATTTGCATATAAAAGAAAATGGCAATAGAGGCCAATAATGGAAATAAACTTACATGACTTCCATATACTGGAATGTTAAATGGTAACTGCAATACATCATCATAAGCAGAAAGGTCATTTGCCCATAAAAAGCCTTTTTGTCTTAAATCGAACCAAGAAGGGAAAAATCTAAATAAAGCAAAGAAAACAGGCATTTGTAATAAGGCAGGAATACAACCCGACAACATACTTACCCCAGATTTTCGCTGGATAGCCATAGTCTCTTGTTGGCGTTTCATAGCATTATCTTTTCCTGGTAATCTTTTGTTTATCTCTTCCATTTCTGGACGTAGTACCTTCATTTTAGCACTCGATAAATAAGATTTATAAACTAAAGGTGACATGATTATTCTAATAATAAAAGTCATCAAAATAATAATCAAACCAAAACTGGCAATGTTTCCCTTTAACAGGTTAAACACTGGTATAATTACATATTTATTAATCCAACGAAAAATACCCCAACCCATATTTACAGAACGTTCATAATTCTTTCCTTCATAAGAAGCTAATAGGTTGTAATCTGAAGGACCGAAGAAATAATTCCAATTATAATTTAGCTCTCCTCCTTGTGTTTTTAAAGGAATAATTGCTGTATATTCTTTTGTGAAAATTGTATCTTTTTCTTCGTCTTGTACTAAGTTTTCAGACTTAATTTTCATACTTTCAATAGGCGTATCAGCACTTAGTATCGAAGTGAAAAACTGCTGTTTAAAAGCAATCCAATTTACTGATTCGATATCTTCATCTTCTGATTTTCCCATGGCATTGAGATTATCAAACTCATTGGAACCAAAATGATATTGTAAGGTAGTATATTGATTTTCATACTTTACACTTTTCTCTGTGTGAAAAGTTTTCATATCCCATTGCAAATCAATTGGTTTTGAACCATCAATTATA
>JAUVBX010000065.1 GCA_030590985.1 Lutibacter sp.
CCTAATGCTGTCTTCTCATTTGCTCGTGAAGGCTATAGTAAAACTAGTTTTAACTTTAAAGATACTTGGGAAGCATTAAAATATATAGGAACATGGAAACTTTTTGCTAAATTTTGGCGAAAAGGAATCGATGAGTACAAAAGAGCTTTTTCAAAACGTTTGTTTGTCAAAGAATTGCAAAAATTGATGCCTCAATTAGAATTAAGCGATGTCACACCTTCCAAATCAGGTATTAGAGCACAAGCAATAGATACAAATGGTGAAATGGTAGATGATTTTAAAATTGTAACCAAAAACGGAAATATTCATGTGTTAAATGCACCCTCACCAGCTGCTACTGCATGTTTATCAATCGCCGACGAAATTGTAAAAATTATTGACTAATTTTGAAAACTTTAAAAAATAGTTTAAACATAACAATTCAACTATTTTAAAACTACTTATTTATAGATTTGAATATGAAAATAAATATTTTTTTACTAGTTATATTAACAAGTATCGCATACACTAATGCCCAAACAATAAATATTAACCCAGATAAGACTGGAGAACCATGGATTGTTGGAGGTTTACGTGTACCATCACAAGAAGAAATAAACAAAATACCACAATTAAATATACCTTCAAATTACAAGACAACCAAATTAAGTTTGCCCTCTTACCTTGATAATAGTACCAATGCTTATTTTCGACCTATTTTCAATCAAACTCACGGCTCTTGTGCACAAGCTAGTGGAGTAGCCTATACATTTACATATGAAATGAATAGAATTAGACAGACTAGTGCAAATACCTCAACTACTCAATACCCTTCTCATTATACCTACAACTTTCTAAACGGTGGAAGCGGATCAAATGGTTCATGGTACACAGATGGTTGGTTAATTATTAAAGCAAATGGATGCCCAAATATTGCGACGTATGGAGGAATTGCAGCTAATGAAACCTTTTGGATGAGTGGATATTCTAAATATGAATCTAGTATGAATAATAGAGTAAAAGACTTCTTTAGTATTAATGTTAGAACTGAGCATGGACTTAACAACCTAAAATACTGGCTGTTAAATCATTTCGAAGGAAATACAACTGGTGGAATCGTTAATTTTGCTGCAGGTGTGACAGGAGAATTTCATATGACATATAATGATATAATAGTTGAATGGGGTCGAGATGTAAATCACGCTATGACTATTGTTGGATGGGATGATACAATCGAATATGATTATAATACAGATGGCATAATTACTAACCATATTGATATTAATTCTGATGGAGTTGTCAACATGAAAGATTGGGAAAAAGGTGCTTTAATCATGGTAAATTCATGGGGTACTAGTTGGGGAAATCAAGGAAAAGCATACGTAATGTATAAAACTTTAGCTGAATATGTTGGTGATGGAGGAATATATATGAATGCTGTCTATGGAATACACGTAAAAGAAACACAAACACCTCAACTTACGTTAAAAGTTAAAATGGCACATAACTCTCGAAAGAAAATAAAACTAATTCCTGGTGTTTCTACTGATTTAGCCGACATTCATCCACAAAACACAGTACACCTACCAATATTTACTAGTCAAGGAGGTGATAATTATATGCGGGGGAACACTAACTCATCGCCTATTGAAATAAACATAGATATAAGTGCTTTACTCAGCTATATTACACCTAATGAAATGGCTAAATTTTTCTTAGTAATTCAAGAAATTGATCTTTATAGTGGGGCAAGTGGAGAAGTAATTGATTTTTCGATTATCGATAGTAATGGTAATGAATATTTTTGCAATTCTCATAATGTTCCAATAAATAATAGCAGTTTTACTTTTCTATCAATAAATGCATCTCCTGAATTTGAGTTTCCTACTATTGAAACAGAATCACTTCCTATCGCAAATGTCGAAGAACCCTACTCTTATCAATTAACTGCAAGTGGTGGAACTACACCTTACAATTGGCGTATTTCACAAGACTATACGGAAGAAATCATATCAGAATCATTCCCTACAATAACATCAAATAAATTGGTGCCAAATAATAATGATGATGGTATTGCAACTCACTCTCTAGATTTTGAATTTCCATTTTATGGAGAACTTTATCAAGAAATATACTTATCAACAGATGGTTCCGTGCTTTTTAATCCTAATTTTTCAATTATTAGAAATGAAGAAGCAATCATAAATAACAAAGTGATTAGTGTTTTTGCTTATGATTTATTAATTGATAATTCAAGTCAAGGAATATTTTATGAAGGAGACAGCAATAGTGCAACTTTTAGGTGGAAAACTTGTCTATATGGCAACACTTCAGCTAATATCGATGTAGCTGTTACACTATACCCAAATGGAAATATTGAATACTATTATGGTAATAATATTACAACTGATTTAAATTGGTCAGCGGGTCTCTCTGACGGAAATAAGAGTTATGAGATACTAAGCATCTCTGGAGAATCAAATCCAAGTAATTTAGAATTAAAAATGAATATGGAACCCTATCCTATCGGTCTATCAATAGATGAAAATGGACTCCTAGAGGGGACACTCAATGAAGAGGGAACATGGAATCTAGATTTTGTAGTAACAGATAACAATTTAGTTTCTGATAATAAAACACTAACACTAACTACTGAAACAGCTTCTATTTCAGAAATTACTGAATATCCTATCTCAATCTTTCCTAACCCAACTAGTAATCATATTAATATTAATTATACTTTACTAAGAAAATCTGATGTAAATATTTCAATATATGACCTCTATGGAAGATTAATTGATACGATTGTTAATGAAACAAAATCTATAGGAGAACAAAAAATAATATACACTCCTAAAATTAATAAGGGATTATATATTCTCAAAATACAGACTAATGATTTTATATACTCAAAGAAAATAATCTATCAATAGTAGTTTAACCGAAATTTCCTTTATTATACATAAAACAATCTATAGTATGGTCATTTACCATACCAGTTGCTTGCATGTTTACATAGATAACTGTACTTCCTACGAATTTAAAACCACGTTTTTTTAAGTCTTTCGAAATGACATCAGAAAGTGAGGTATTCGCAGGAACTTGATCAATCGTTTTTCATCAATTTTGAATAAATTTATTGTTTATAAAATCCCAAATATATTTTGAAAACGATCCGAATTCTTTTTGTATCACTATAAAAGCCTATGCATTAGTTATAGTAGCTTTAATTTTCAATTTATTACAAATAATAGCTGAATCTTGAAGTAAAGTCTCTTGTTCTGTTTCATCGTAAAGAACTATCTTTTTATAATCAAAATTATCAAAAGCCTTTCTAAAATTTTCACGTTTCTGCAATACAATTATCCAACTCAAACCAGCTTGAAAAGTTTCTAAAATTCAAAATTCAAAGAGTTTAGCATCATCATAAACAGGTACAACCCATTCTGTATCGAGATAAGGAATATATAAGAAGTCCCCGCTGCTACTACCTGTTTGGCAATAGCAGATGAGATTATTAGTGTGGCTTTTTCTGAAAACTCTATAATTTAGTAGTTCAAACTATTTTGTAGCTGAAAGCTTTATTGTAAAATCAATATCCTTACTTACTGCGTAATCTTTCACCACTCCTTCGGCTCCTTCAACATTATAAGTTAAATTGAATATAGTTCTGTCGATTGTAAAAGTTTCAGAAATGATACTTACTTGATCTGTATCTAGCATCATATTTACAAGAAAGGTAATATTCTTTGTAATATCTTTAATGCTAAGATTACCGCTTAATTGATGTGAATATTTTTCGCCTGTTTTTGTAGTATTTATCTGTGTTATTTCGAAAGATGCTATTGGAAACTCCTCAATATTAAAAAAATCTTTTGACTTTAAATGACCTGATAAATCTGCGTGATCTTTTTCATCATTGCCAACACTTGCAATATCAAGCTTTAGATTTGAAATGTCTAATACAAATTTCCCTGCAGTAAGCTGGTCATTTGTCAATGTTACTGTACCACTTTTAACTGGAACTATTCCATACCTTGGTACTGTTCGCAGTGCATGGAAAGCTTTCCATTCAACAACAGAACTAGAGTTTACAGTGTATTCTGTCGTATTTCCAACTTGTTTAGTTTCTACAACTTCCTTTTTACCTTCAATTTTAGCATCTTTAGATTTTTTACATGAACTAAGAAGTGTACTTGCTATTAGCATTAAAAGAATTAATTTTTTCATTGTTTAGTTAGTTTAGTTAATAATATAATATTTAGTAAAAACGTATAAAAAAAGACTTTAGTATAACTCTCTAACAAGATTAGGAGTTAGCGTTTTGTATTTCTTTATATCGAAAACAATTAGTAGTATGATCGTTTACCATACCTGTGGCTTGCATATGTGCATAAATTACGGTACTACCTACGAATTTAAAACCACGTTTCTTTAAATCCTTCGAAATAACATCAGAAAGTGCTGTATTCGCAGGAACTTGATCAATCGTTTTCCATCGATTTTGGATAGGTTTTTGTTTTACAAAACCCCAAATATATTTCGAAAATGATTCGAATTCTTTTTGAATCTTAATAAAAGCTTGAGCATTCGATATAGTAGCTTTAATTTTCAATTTATTACGAATAATACCTTTATCTTGACGTAATACTTCCTGTTTTATTTCATCGTAAAGTGCTAGTTTTTTATAATTAAAATTATCAAAAGCCTTTCTAAAATTTTCACGTTTCCGCAATATAGTTATCCAACTAAGCCCCGCTTGAAAAGTTTCTAAAATTAAGAATTCAAATAGCTTAGTATCATCATAAACAGGTACACCCCATTCTGTATCGTGATAAGCGATATATAAAGGATCCTCTCCTACCCAATCACATCTTTTTATAGTTGACATAGTGTTTTAACTAAATTTTGATGCAATATACAGTATTCTCATTAACTTTGCGTTCTAACGATATTTGTATGAAACGAGCATGTCAAAACTTGACACACAAAGGAATCACTAAAAGCGAGTTGCATATGACACCTATAAAAATTAAAAATTTAGTCATATGAAACTTATCTGTATTGGGCGCAATTATGCCAAACATATTAAAGAGTTGAAAAATGAAAAGCCAACAGAACCTGTTATCTTTTTAAAACCCGATTCGGCTATCTTACCTAAAAATCATCCTTTTTATATACCTGAATTTTCTGAGGAAATACATTATGAAGTAGAAATTTTGGTTAAGATCAATAGATTGGGAAAACATATAGCACCCAAATTTGCACATAAATATTATGATGAAATTGGCTTAGGAATTGATTTTACAGCACGTGATCTACAGACAAAACTTAAAGAAAAGGGGCTACCTTGGGAAAAAGCAAAAGCGTTTGATGGCAGTGCGGTTATAAGCGAATTTGTACCTAAATCGACATTTAATGATCTTGCTACTATTTCTTTTTCACTTGAAAAGAACAAGGAGTTAGTACAAGATGGCAATACAAATGCCATGCTATGGAAAATTGATGAATTGATAGCCTATATTTCGACATTTATGACCCTAAAAATTGGCGATATTATCTTTACAGGAACACCAGCTGGGGTTGGTAAAGTGTCTCCTGATGATGTTTTAGTTGGAAAAATTGAAGGGGAAACCTTTTTTGAGATTAAAATAAAGTAATTGATTAAAAAACTAAATAGCACTCAGCTACCGCGAGTTTAGTAACTGATGGCATATAAAATTAAATGATTAAAATTTGTATTATTTTTGTGAAGAAAATATATTAAAACCACCAGTTGTAAACTGGCAGAAGCAGGACTCTAATGGAACAGCGAAATAAAAAAAATTAGCAATCAGTTATTAATAGAATACTAGAATTATTTTAAGCATAATGAATTACAAAATAGTATTTCCCTCAGGATATAAAATCAATAGTTTTGATGATGACAATTTAGATATCAATCTAGTTTTGGATAACAACAAAGTATACTTTGCTACTCTTTTTACTATAAAAAATATTCAATATTTAATAGAAAAAAATCATGATTCATATTTTTGGGCAGATGATATGATTATTGTAAAAGATTTAAGAAAAGATACGATTAATCAAATAATTAAAGAGGTAATTGATGATAATTATCTTAAAGTATCATTCTCAAAAATAGGTAATATAAATAATATTTTTGGTGAAAATGTTGTTTTTTCTGACATTGTAAATATGACTTCGCCCCCGTGGACACAACTCCGTATATCAAAATAAGCCTACCCCGCTCACCCTGCTACCGCCAGTTTGTAACAAATTAAAAAAATAATAGACTAAAAAGACCACATAACACGTTAGTAAGCTAAATCTTTTAGTTACAAATATGAAAAACCTATTGCTCCTTTTACTAACTGCGATAACAATCAGTCTTCAAGCACAAACTTTTCAATATGGCATACAGGGTGGAGTAAACTACAATTATAGTGGTGATCTAACCCAACTTAACATCTTAGACAATTCAGCAGATGATTTAATTCACAAAGCCAAAAGTATTACTGGATATCATGGTGGAATTTGGACAAAATTTAATTTTTCTGATTTATTTTTAAAGCCTGAAATACTATACACTCGTTTTGAAAATGAGTTTACGAGTATAACTACATATTCGTTAAAAACAGAAAAAGTAGATATTCCTATTGTTCTAGGAATAAAAGTTTTAGGACCTATGTATATATTTGCAGGACCTGACTTTCAATATATTCTATCAGAAAATTTCTCCGTAAACAACACACAGGTAACTTATGATCAGTTTACTACTGGTTTGAATTTAGGGATTGGTCTCGATTTAAACAAAATTTCTTTCGAACTACGTTGGGATAAAGGCTTGTCAGAAAGTAACTCCTCAATTATTAATTCAGAGTTTATAAACTCCAATTTCACTTTGGATAATAGAGCAAATCAACTGATGTTAAGCTTATATTATTCATTTACTGATAAAGAATAAACTAAACTGTCATCCCTTTATAAATTGATGTAAAAGTCTTATTTTTGTCGCTTAATCTATACGAATGACTAAAAATTTGGCTTCATTAAGTCCAAAGTCCCATATTCTAATTAAAGGGGCTAGCATGCACAATCTCAAAGGGATTGATGTAGCCATTCCTCGTAATAAATTAGTGGTTATCACTGGTTTATCAGGCTCAGGAAAATCCAGTTTAGCATTCGACACCTTATATGCTGAAGGGCAACGTCGTTATGTTGAAAGTCTATCATCGTATGCACGTCAATTCTTAGGAAAACTCCACAAACCTAAAGTAGATTACATCAAAGGGATCTCACCGGCAATTGCTATTGAACAAAAAGTTAATACAACCAATGCACGATCGACTGTTGGTACGAGTACAGAAATCTATGACTACATCAAGTTATTGTACGCTCGTATCGGAAAAACCTACTCGCCTATTTCTGGGAAAGAAGTAAAAAAAGATAGTATAAATGACGTAATCAATTATATAAAATCATTAGAAGAAGGATCAAAATTAGTACTCCTTGCTCCTATCCATTTGGATAATGGTAGAAATTTTGAAACTGCCTTAAAAGTACTATCACAACAGGGTTATGCACGTATTAAAGTTGATGGTAAAATCCAAAAAATAGCAGAAACTACTTCATTTGACAGTAATGAAAACTATCTAGTCGTTCAAAGACTTGTCACCAAAAATTCAGAAGATTTCTATCATCGTATAGCCGATGCAGTACAACTTGCTTTTTTTGAAGGAAAAGGAGAATGCATTCTCGAAAGTATTGATTCTAATAAACAACAATATTTTAGCAATAAATTTGAATTAGATGGCATTCTTTTCAAAGAACCAAATGTTCATCTCTTTACTTTTAACAATCCTTATGGAGCTTGCCCAACTTGTAACGGATATGGTAATGTCATTGGTATCGATGAAAACTTAGTAATACCGAATACTGCTTTATCGTTATATGAAAATTGCATTTTACCCTGGCGAACTGATAAATATGATTCCTATAAACAACCGCTATTTACACATGCTGAAAAGTACGGTATTTCTATTCACAAACCATGGTTTAAACTAACAGAAGAACAAAAACAACTTATCTGGAAAGGCTGTAAAGATTTTGAAGGTATCGATGCTTTTTTTAAACGAATAGAAGCCAAGAGCTATAAAATTCAAAACCGTGTGATGTTATCACGTTATCGTGGGAAAACAAAATGTCATACTTGTTTTGGCAAACGCTTAAAAAAGGAAGCTAGCTATGTAAAAATAGGTAATAAAGATATTTCAGAACTTGTCGATTTACCCATTGATGAACTAGCAATTTTCTTTAAAAATTTAAAACTCAACAAACACGAAAAAAGTATTGCAAAAAGACTTTTACTGGAGATTAACACACGTATCGCTTTTCTTAATGATGTGGGGTTAAATTATCTAAGTCTCAATAGAAATTCGAACACACTTTCAGGCGGAGAAAGTCAACGTATTAACCTTGCTACTTCCTTAGGTAGCAGTCTTGTGGGGTCTATGTATATTCTGGACGAACCAAGTATCGGCTTGCACAGCAAAGATAACGAACGGCTTATAAAAGTTTTAAAACACCTACGAGATTTAGGTAATACAGTAATTGTTGTTGAACACGATGAAGAAATAATGCGTCAAGCTGACTATATCATTGATATCGGTCCTGAAGCAGGTACTTTTGGTGGAGAGATTGTAGCTGAAGGAAATTTTAAAAACATCTTAAAAACGGATAGCTTAACGAGTCGTTATTTAAAAGGTACTTTAGAAATTCCGTTACCTAAATTAAGAAGAAAAACCAAGGATTATATCAAAATAATAGGGGCTAGAGAGCACAATTTAAAAAATATTGATGTACAATTTCCTCTATATAGCTTAACTGTGGTTACTGGGGTTTCTGGAAGTGGGAAGAGTACTTTAGTTCGAAATATATTGTACCCTGC
>JAUVBX010000079.1 GCA_030590985.1 Lutibacter sp.
AGAGATCCTCGTGATGTTTGGGCTTTTGTGCAACGTACCTGTGGTGTTTGTACCACAGTACATGCCATAGCATCCATACGTTCGGTGGAAGATGCATTAGATATTGTGATACCTCCTAATGCGGAAATTGCAAGGAATATCATCACAATTTCTCAAGCAATACAAGATCATGTCATTCATTTTTATCATTTACACGCTTTAGACTGGGTAGATGTAACACAAGTTTTAAATGCTGACCCTAAAGCCACTTCAGAATTGGCTCAGAGTATATCCAAATGGCCTAATTCATCACCTGGTTATTTTGCTGATGTTAAAGCTAGAGTCAAAAAATTAGTGGAGAGTGGCCAATTAGGAATTTTCGCTAACGGATATTGGGGACATAAAGCAATGAAATTACCTGCTGAAGTTAACCTTTTAGCAGTAGCACATTATTTAGAAGCTTTAGAATGGCAAAAGGAGATAATTAAAATTCATACCATTCTAGGTGGTAAAAATCCGCATCCTCATTTCTTAGTAGGAGGGATGGCAAGCGCTATCAATCTTGACGATGCAGGTGGTGGTTTAAACGCAGAACGATTAGCCTATGTAAAACAATTATTACAAGGTGCTCATAAATTTGTGAATGAAGTATATGTACCCGATTTAATGGCAATTGCTTCGTTCTATAAAGATTGGGGTGCTATTGGGGATTCTAAATTTAAAAATTACTTAGTATATGGTGATTTACCAACAGATTCTTATCGTAATCCAGCAAGTTTTAAATGGCCTCGCGGTATTATTCTCGATGGTGATTTGACCAAGGTACATGATGTTAATCTAGAAAACACCGATGAAATTCAAGAATTTGTCAATAAATCTTGGTATAATTATTCAGGTGGAAATGACAAAGGATTACATCCATACGATGGAGAAACAGATATTAATTATACAGGACCAAAACCTCCGTATGATTATTTAGATGTTGATCAAGCTTATAGTTTTGTAAAAACACCAAGATGGCAAGGTAAACCTATGGAAGTAGGACCTTTAGCAAGAATGTTAGTAGGATTTGGAAAAGGTATTCCAGAATATAAAGAAATAGTCACTTGGGCATTAAAAACATTAGATGTGCCTGTATCTGCATTATTCTCTACATTAGGTAGAACAGCTGCCAGAGGTTTAGAGACCAAATTATTAGCTGATTGGGGTCTAGAATTTTTTGATCAATTAATTGCCAATATCAAAAATGGTGATACCAGAATGGCAAGTACTGAAAAATGGGATCCAAAAACATGGCCTGCAGAATCTAAAGGTGTAGGCTATATGGAAGCTCCAAGAGGCGGTTTAGCACACTGGATAAACATTAAAGATGGTAAGACGAGTAATTATCAGATGGTAGTGCCTTCTACATGGAATGCATCTCCGAGAGATCCTAAAGGGCAAATGTCAGCATATGAATCTGCACTGATAGGAACACCAATTGCTGATCCCGAAAATCCAGTTGAGATTTTGAGAACTATACACTCATTTGACCCTTGTTTGGCTTGTGCGGTGCATCTATATGATGAGCATGGTAAAAATATCAGTCAAATTCAAATAGGAGGCGTTTGTGACGTCTAATTGTTAAACTTAAATTCATTAAAAATGTCAACAGTAACATGTAATTTTAAAAGAGTTTATGTTTGGGAAATTCCAGTAAGAGTATTTCACTGGATAACTGCGTTTACGATGCTAATACTTGTTATTACAGGTTTTATCATTGCAAATCCTCCAGCATTAAATGTGAACGTAGAAGCAACTAATTCCTATTGGTTTGGTTATGTTCGTGCGATACATTTAATCACTGCATTTATTCTTGTAGCGAATTCGATATTTAGATTGTATTGGGCATTTGCGGGTAACCAATTTGCGAATTGGCGTAACTTTATTCCTTATACAAAAAAAGGAGTTTTAAATATGCTTCACGTTTTAAAAGTGGATATATTCTTATTAGGTGAAAAAGATCGTAATTTGTCAAATATAAGTATTGGGCATAATTATCTTGCATCCTTTTCCTATTTCATTATGGGCTTGTTATTTATCTTACAATTTTCTACGGGCTTTGCCTTGATGGAAGATACTTCTAATTGGTGGTTACCAGATATGTTCTCATGGGTTGTTCCATTCTTTGGAGGGGATATTCTAGTTAGATATATACATCATTTTACAACTTGGATTTTTATGGCATTTATCGTAGTTCATGTTTATTTAGTTTTATTCCATGATTACGTAGAAGCAAGAGGTGAAACTTCAGCCATGATTAGCGGTTTTAAATTTGTACGTTCTGAACGATTCAAAAAAGAAAGTAAGAAAACCAAGACAAAAGAAGTTAAAGGTAAAATTGTAATAGTAGATGATGAGGATTAATAAGCTAGAAGTCAGAAGTCGGAAGTATGTTAACTTCGTGCTTCTGACTTCTGACTTTAAACTTAAAAAAATATGATTTCAGATGATGTAATGGAGTTGCAAAAACTCTTTTATCAAACCCATGACTATATAGATAGCGATAAAAAAGATAACATTTTAATTCTCGGTATTGGTAATTATTTAATGGGAGATGAAGGAGTAGGAGTTCACGCAATCCAAGCACTCAGTAAAGTAGATCTACCAAAAAATGTTGATCTCATTGACGGTGGAACAGGTAGTTTTGATTTGATGCCTATTTTGGCACAATATCCATTAGTAGTTTTTATTGATGCGACGATGGATATGCGAACACCAGGAACCATAGATGTAATTTATCCAAAATTTGCTGCTGATTTCCCAAAAGTCTTAAGCGCTCATGATGTCGGTTTAAAAGATATGATAGATGCTTTGGAGTTTAAAGAAGAATTACCAAAAATAATCTTACTTACGGTTTCCATCAAAGAAATGATTCCTATGACTATAGAATTAACCGATGAGGTACAAAAAGCGATTCCAAAATTGGTAGATAGAGTAAAAAGAATTCTTGATGAAATTTTGATTAATAATTGATATTTTAAATAAAAAAACCTATTCATTAGATTGAATAGGTTCTTTTTTGGGATTCTTTTTCATTATATCTTTCTTTGTAGTTGAACAAACTTCTTTAAGTCAAACAACAACAATATTAATAACCAAACTAATAATTTTGTTCTATAATGAGCGCCAAAGTTATAACTATTTGAGTTAGATGTATTTACCAAATGATAAAAAAAAGAATTAAATTATTTAACATTTGGTAAATAATTAAAAAATAATTAATTATAAGAAAATTGAGTATTGTCTTACTATATTTGCGATAAATATTAAAAGAATTTATATCATTTAACAATTCAACATCTTCATTATATACAATTTATCTTATGCCCCTAAGCCAAAACAATATTTCCGATAATACATATCTTGAAATGTTTAAAAACATGTTTCAAATAGATGTTGATATTTCTAATGATGAATGGGAAGTAATTAAAAGGAATGTAAAAATTGCACGGATTCCTAAGAATACAATTGTTTTAAAACCCGGTGAAATAGAGACTGTTGCAAGATTTGTTATTAATGGAGTTGCTAAAGCTACCTATCATGGGGAAGAAATTTTCATAGATTCTTTTATGACTGACTATGATTTTATGTGTGACACTTTTTCAGTTTTTGATGAGGTACCTTCAATGTATTCATTCAAAACGATAACCGATTGTTTATGGATAGAAATTTTTGATTTAAAAAAATTTACTAATGAAAACTGTAAAGTACAAAAGGTTTTTCTTAGAAATATTAATCGATATCTTAAGAAGTTTATGGATTATAATAAGCAGATAAGGAAGAAAACAGCTAAGGAACGCTACATTCAGTATTGTGAGACACATCCTAAAGTTGTAAAGTATGCTAAAGTTTCTGACATAGCTTCCTATTTTGGTGTTACGGTTCAGAGTTTAAGTAGAATTCGTAACGAAATAGTTACTAATGGAAATTAGATGTATTCTATACACTGTTATTTCAATTTCAATTATAGTAATATTATAACTAGTAAAAAGTTTCCAAAGGATTTTCTAAAATAATTTATTGTGATTAATATCATAAATTTATAAGTGTGATAAATGTATTTTTGATGATGTGATAACAAGCTACTATCTACATATAGAAGGCATCGTACAAGGTGTTGGTTTTAGACCATTTGTATATAAAATGGCTCAAGAACAAAAATTAAAAGGTTGGGTAAATAACACAACTGACGGTGTTCATATTTATCTTAATACTGACAAAGTAACAGCAACTGTTTTTTTAGAAAAATTATTAAATAACTTACCACCTCTTGCTCATGTTACTCAGAGTAAAATATTAAAAGTGCCTTATAAGCAGTTTGATGATTTTAAAATAGTACACAGTGAGAGTAAATCAAAACCAAAGTTGTTATTAACACCTGATGCGGCCATCTGTGATGATTGTAAAAATGAGTTACACAATGCCGATGATAGACGTTATCAATACCCCTTTATCACTTGTACTAATTGTGGTCCTCGTTATTCCATTGTCAATAATTTGCCTTATGACAGACCTTTCACTACGATGGAGTCGTTCAAAATGTGCGATGTATGTCAAAATGAATATGATAATCCGCTAGAGCGAAGACATTATTCGCAAACAAACTCGTGTCCAGATTGTAAAATTGAAATGCAACTTTTTGAGGATGGAAATTTACAAAAAAACTTTACAGATTTAGATTATATCATTCAAAAATGGGAGGAAGGGAAAATAGTAGCTATAAAAGGAATTGGTGGTTATTTGCTCACTTGTGATGCGACGAATTCAGAGGCTATAAAAACCCTACGTGAACGTAAAAAAAGACCCACCAAACCATTTGCTTTGATGTATAGAGATTGTCAGATGATAACAGGTGACGTATTCTTGAGTGTAGCTGAGAAAAAGGAACTGACCAGTACGTATGCTCCCATTGTTTTATTGGAGACAAAAGCTATAATTAGCAATCAATTACCTTTAGGCTTAATAAATAACAAGCTTTCTCGTATTGGTATCATGTTACCCTATACACCTTTGTATGAGTTATTGTTAACGAAATTTGGAAAACCAATTATCGCAACAAGCGCTAACATAACTGACTCTACAATAATTTATACCGATAATAAAGCCCTAGAAAAACTTAGTGCTATAGCAGATGTGATTCTACTAAATAATAGGGAGATACTTTTACCACAAGATGATGGTGTGATACAATTTACTCGTAAACACCAACAAAAGATAACTTTACGTCGATCTCGTGGTAAAGCTCCAACTTATATTAATCCAGAATTAAAAGTTCCTAAAGAAACTGTTTTTGCAGCTGGTGCAATGCTTAAAAGCGTATTTGGTTTGCTAAATATGCAGAATATCTATGTGAGTCAATATATGGGAAACACGGCTAGCTATGATGCACAATTGAATTATGAACATACGTTTACTCATTTTGCAGATATCTTTTCAACTGAAATTGATACAGTAGTTATAGATAAACATCCCGATTATTTTGCGACACGATTTGGTAAAGAACTCGCTTTAAAAAGTGATGCAAGATTACTTGAATTACAACATCATAAGGCACATTTTTATTCGGTTTTAGGTGAAAATAATTTACTTGATTCTAAAGAAAATATTTTAGGTGTAATATGGGATGGAACTGGTTTGGGTGATGATCAAAATATTTGGGGTGGTGAGTTTTTTATGTACTCTAATTACAACATAGAACGGGTTTCACATATTGATGAATTTGATTTTATTTTAGGAGACAAAATGCCAAAAGAACCCAAAATTTCAGCTTTGGCAATTGCTCATAATATAAAAGGTGCAGATAAATATTTAAAAAATAAGTTTACTCAAATAGAATGGACTGTTTACCAAAAACTATTGAGTAAAAAGGATAATCTAAAAAGTACTAGTATGGGACGATTCTTTGATGCAGTTTCATCCATTCTGTTAGATTTTGATGTACATAGTTTTGAAGCCGAAGCTTCCATGCAGTTAGAAAATGTGGCATCTCAGTATTATTATGCTAATAGTATGACTCTAGCAGATTCATATTTAAAAACGGATATATTACCAACTAATTTTGTAGAAAGTCTATTGGAGAGTATATTTAATGATTTAGATAAAGATATTAATAGACAATGTATTGCAGCAAGATTTCATACTACTTTAGTTGATTATATAATTCGAATAGCCGAAAAATTTAAAGTAACTAAAATAGCTTTTAGCGGAGGTGTTTTTCAAAATGCCTTATTGGTTGATTTAGTGCTAGAGTTTATGAATGAAAAGTATGATTTGTATTTTCAAAATGAATTTTCACCTAATGATGAGGGAATTCCTTTTGGACAATTGATGTATTTTACTAATAAAAAAGTAAATTTGGAGTCATGAAATATTTAACCGAATATAGAGACCCAGTCCTTGCAAAAAAAGTATTGCAAGAGATTAAAACCACAGTTACCAAACCGTGGAAAATAATGGAGATTTGTGGAGGACAAACCCATAGTTTGGTTAAAAACGGAATTTTAAGTGTACTGCCTAAAGAGATAACTATGGTTCACGGACCAGGTTGTCCAGTATGTGTTACACCATTACATCTAATTGACAAAGCAATACATTTAGCTGAGGAAAAGGAAGTCATTCTTTGTAGCTTTGGCGATATGCTTCGTGTACCAGGTTCTCAAATAAGTTTGTTAGAAGCAAAAGCAAATGGAGCAGATGTACGCATTTTATATTCGCCATTAGAAGCAGTTAGTATTGCTGAAAAGAATCCAGATAAAGAAGTAGTCTTTTTTGCGGTTGGTTTTGAAACAACGGCACCTTCTAATGCTTTATCAGTTTTACATGCAGAGAAATTAGGATTAAAAAATTATTCTATTTTGACATCACATGTTTTAGTGCCTCC
>JAUVBX010000003.1 GCA_030590985.1 Lutibacter sp.
TAAGCATGATTACTATTATCTGATAGAGAAATGATTTATCTGCTGTAGGAATGATATCATCAAACATAATTCCTGACAATATTGGCACTAACAATCCTATTAAACTCCCTGCAAGTGCAGCTAATATCAAAAATTTAGTGTCCTTTTTTACACTTTGTGTTGCAAAAGAAAAAATCTTTCGTATAGAATCCATAACCACATCAAAACCATAAAAGAACATATAACTTATAGGCTCTAATTTTCCTGCTATATCATTTGTTACAATTTCTTCTTTTCCTGTTGTTACATCTTTTATTAAATAGGTTTTAGGTGTTCGTTGAATTAAAGCTACAGGTCTTTTGTCTTCTTTTAAAAATGCCAAAAGGTGGCCATTTTCTTCTTTCCACCAAGTTCCCCTAAGAATGATTTTTCTCACTCTTACTTTTGATGTTTGAGCAATAGCAAACAATTGATTTGTTGTGCTACTATTGTAAGATTCCATAAATTTAGGAGCTCCAAACTCAAAACCTACTTTATCTCCTATTAGTTGACACGTTTTTAAAAGATTATTTGTAATACCTGTTTTTGTAGCAGAAATAGTATCTAATTCTTTTTTATCCATAACAACAGATCGAAATCTATCTAATGAAATACTCAAATTCTCTTTTTCTGATGCAACTTTGTCAGAAATTTGTTTTTTTTGTGCAGACCTTTGGTCTTCATCTTTCTTTACAAGTCTTTTGTATAAATTATCTTGAAACTCATTTAAAGAAGGTATGAAATTTTCATCATCTTGTAGAAATTCCCTAGTATTTTGAATTTCTAATTCCGTATTATTTTCCAATGATTTTGCCCAATAATAACTTGATACTATAAATGGGAAATTGGTTTCTGATGCTTCATTTTGAGTGTTGACATCGATGTATTTTAATACTTTTCCTTTTTTAACTTTACACCATGCTATTCCTTTGTAAGGATAAATAATATCATCCTTTTTTAAGGAAATAGATTTTATGTTTTCTATTGATTTATAAACCCTCGGTGGATTTGTTTTATGTATTGCTTTTATTGTTTTAATAGACCATATCTCTATCATCCTTTTTAAATAAGTATGATCAAAATCTAATAATTCATTTTTATCAATATGTAAAAGTTTTGCTCCAGCACTAACCACAACAAGTTTTAGACCTGTTTGTATTGATTCTGTTAATAAACTAAAGAGTAGTTCTCCTTTTTTTGCTCTATATAAATATTGTAAATTACTTATATAATTATTATTTTCATCTACATGTGTAAAATATATATCTACTTCACCATCAGTAATTAATAAAAACTTATTAGGATTATCTAGTAATAAGGATTTATTAACATCTAGTTTTATTTTTTTTTTGTTCGACATAAGTATTCTTTATTTTGAATCAATTAATTCAGCATACACTCCATCATTTGCTATTAATTCTTGATGAGATCCACGTTCTACAATTTTCCCATTATCCATTACAATGATTTCATCGCAATCGAGTATCGTGCTTAACCTATGCGCTACAATAAGACTGGTACATCCTCTTTTCTTTATATTATCCATCACTATTTTTTCTGATTTTGGATCTAAAGCACTTGTTGCTTCATCCATTACTAAAATAGAGGGGTTAAGCGCTAATGCCCTTGCAATTTCTAAACGTTGTCGTTGACCACCACTAAAATTGGCTCCCCTTTCAGAAACCATATTATCATAAGCGCTAGTTCGTAATGCAATCGTTTCATGAATATCAGCATCATGTGCTGATTGAATAATATTGTGATCTGCTATATGCGTATCCCAAAATGAAATATTCTCTTTTACTGTTCCTTCAAACATTAACACTTCTTGATCTATGACTGCTACAGATTCGGTGATAATATGTCTAGGAATATCTTTTCTAACTATATTATCAAATAAAATTTCTCCTTCCCAAGGATTGTACAGACCAGCCACCAACCTTGCTACAGTTGACTTCCCACATCCAGAACCACCTACAAGAGCAACTCTTTTACCAGGGATAAGTTTTAGGTTAAAATCTTCAATTAATGCAGGCATTGTTGGGTTATACCCAAAGGTTACATTTTTTATTTCAAGATGTCCAGTTAATTTTCCAGTAAAGAACTCAGAAGTATCGGTTTCAATATCTTCTTGAGATGATTGATTGTCATTGTCATTTGGTGTATCATTTTCTACGGTCTCTTTGAAATCATCTGAAATTTCATAATTCAACACATCATCAATTCGTCCCATATCACCTTCAGTTTCTTGTAACAGTCCACCGACATTTACCAACTGATTTACAGGACCTAAAAAATTACTCATTAAATATAAAAATGCAACTAACATCCCTAATGTCATATGCCCATCCATAACTCGCATTGCACCAACACCAAGAATAATAGTTGATATAAATGACATAAGAAGTGGTGGTATTGTATTAACTCTAGCTGTTAACCAACCCAATTCCTGTTGTGCATTCGTCACTTTTGCTAAATAACCTACCCATGTAGTAAAAAAATCATTTTCTCTTCCTGATGCTTTTAATGTTTCAACCATGCTTATACCTGACGTGGTAGTTCCCATTAGTTTTCCATTTTCATTTATCAAACGGCGGTTACCATCTTTACGTGCTCTAGAAACATATAGCATAGTAAAAGCATTAATTGCTGCCATTCCTATTCCAATTAACGTTAATACAACATCATAAGTAAACATTAACATGGCATAGAAAACAACTACAATTACATTTAATATTGCATTAGCAAGTTCACCGCTTAATAATTTTGCAACTTTATCGTTTAGTGATACTCTACTGCCTATTTCACCACTATAACGTTGTGTGAAAAAAGATATGGGTAAATGAAAAACATGCCATAAAAACTTACTAGAAGATGTTAATGCTAACTTTGTCTCTAATCTCAATAGGTAATACTGTTGCACATACACTAATACTGAATTTACAGCGAGCATTCCACCCATAATTAGTAATAAAGGCATTACAAATCCAGAAATTCTGTTTATTAAATAATTATCAATAAAAATTTTAGTAAAAGAGGGGATTATTAAACCAGGAATAACTAAAAATAGACTCGCAATAAGTATATATGTTAATGCTGCTTTAGAGCCTTTTACTCTTGAGATTAAAGAATTTACCAATCCCTTTTTTTCATTCCCTTTTTCAAACTTTTCATTGGGCTCAAATGTCATAACAACACCTGTAAAAGCATCGTCAAATTCTTCATGACTGATATGGTATCTTCCCTGTGCAGGATCACTTAAAAATACTTTTTTCTTTGTAAAACCTTCAAGAACTAAAAAATGATTGAAATTCCAAAAAATTATTGCAGGCATTTGTAGTTGCATTAATTTTTCAATAGATTTAGCGTATCCTTTTGATTCAAGACCATATTTTCTAGCAGCTTTTAAAATATTTGTTGCTTTTAATCCATCTCTAGAAACACCTGTTTCTATTCTCAGTTTTTCTAATGGTACATATCTGCCATGATATCCTAAAATGATACCTAAAGCTGCTGCACCGCATTCTACACCTTCCATCTGTAAGATAGTTGGTGTTTTTACAGGTCTTGCTTGTTTCTCTATATTTATATCTTTGGTTTTTTTAGCCATGCTTAATATTTAATATAATTCAAAGAATTTTTTCAATGCGGGAATAACTGTAGTTATTGGTCGTTCTGATTTAACAGTTATTTTCCCCATACATGAGGTACCTTCATTTATCAATATCTCAGGACCTCCTGCAGAAGTCCAAGTAAATCCACTAAAAGAATCTGGATCTTTTTCAAATTCGATATAAACTTCAAATAATGCTCCCATTTTTAGCAAGCCTTGAACTAATTGATCGTTTTTTACTGATGTCATCATACCTTTTTGAGTAATTGGAAAATCAGATACATAAGTAACTTTACCTTTCATATATCCATATTCTTGAGGCTGAACGGTGGAAGGAACAATCAAAGCTTCCATTCCTTCTTTTATTTTTTTTCCGTCTTTTGATTGGATATAAACAACACCTCTTAACCGATCACTATTATTAACTGTATTTAAGCTTTTCAATTTAAATAAAGGAGAACCTTGACTAACCATAATACCTGCATCTGTTAGTATCTCCACTACTTGTCCCCTGTATTGACTTCGGATGTTTGTTTGGATTTCGTGGCGTTCTTCTAAATGCTCCAACCTTCTTTCTGTTTCTGCTATTCGTTGTCTTTGAATATTAATTTTTTGTTTTAAATCAAAACCAATATTTAAACTTTGCGAAGAAGATTGAACTAGTTGTGCTTTAAGATTTTCTATTGAATTCTTAGCATTTTCAATTTGTTGTTCTGTACTTGCAACTTGGTTCTTTGTAACCAATCCTTTTTGTAATAAATCATTTTCAGTATTTAATTTGTTATTTAAATAATTCAAATTCTTTTTATTAGTTTTAATCTTCAATTCAATACTTTTTTTCTGTTGTTGCACTAAATTTTCTTGTAAACTTGAACCTTTATTACCGTAGGACAGAATTTGTTGCAAATCATGGTCTCGCTCTATTAATGAAGCTTTAGTTTCTTCAACTTTTTGAAATAGTTCTGGTTGTTCTATAACTGCAATAACATCCCCTTCCTGTATTTTGTCTCCAATGTTTACCTTTAAATCTATTAATTGCCCTTGTGAGGTTGAAACAACCTCATGTATTTCACCACCCAATAATACTCCAACTACATTTAGTTTTGTTTTTACTTTCCCAAAAAATGACCATCCAATACCAGTGCCTAAAGCAAGAAGTACGGTAAGTAATACTATCCAAGCTCTTGGGTTAGTAACTTTTATTAATTGATCTAATTTTTCTGGTGTAGAAAGCTTTTCTAATGCTGCTTTTCTAAAAAAACCTGCGGCCATATCTTTGTTTTTTAAATTATTTAATTATTGGAAATTGGTAAAAAACATCATTTTTTGGTGTTACTATAAAATTGTCTTTTACTGTTAATAATGTTCCCGTTTCATATCTTAGATTTATTATTGCTATTGCAAATTGTTGTTGCGATCTTATATACTCTAATTGAGAATATGTCAAACGTTCTTGTAGCAGTAGTAGATTTAACAATGTGGTCATCCCGTTGTGAAACTTTTCTTCTTCATTAGCAAAAACTTTTTTATACAGTTCTAGTGATTCACTTGCTTTTTCTAAAATCGATACGCTATTTATTAAATTATGAAATGTGATATTGACATTAATGTTAGTGTTGTTTTTTAAGTTTTCATAAGATACTTGTTGCTCTGCTAAAGTTGTTTTTGATTGCAGAAAAGATCCTTTTGCATATTTGTTGTTTAAAGATAATTGTAAATTTAATTTAAGACCTAAGAGATAATTACTCCCTTGTTTATTTGTAAAGGTGTTAAAAGTGTAATCAATTCCATTACCCATGTTCATGCCTCCATAATTGACAAAACCTGTAAGGTCTAACTGAGGTTTAAGATTATTCTTTGCACTCGCCAATTGAAGTTCAAGACCCTCAAGTATTGTTTCATAGGATTTAATATCTGCTCTATTAGCTACTGCGGAACTCATGAGTTTTTCTATATTAATATCTTCATTAAAACTAGTGTCAAAAATTTCAGGAAATTCATTTTGAGGAATTCCAATTTTTTGACTTTCTTTTTCATCTAAACCTATAGTTCGTCCTAAATTCAACCTAGTGTTATGTAAACTCTGTTCAGCTTGTTTAGTTTGTCTTTCTTGACTGGCTAGATCAGCTTGTATTTGATAAAGATCACTTGCCGGCTTCTTGTCTGCTTTTACTAACTCTATGGTGTTTTGTAAAACATTCCTTACTCTTTGTTCATTTTCTTCATATATTATTAGACTTTTATAAGCTCCTAAATATTGCCAATAAGCAACACCCATTTGCAAAAATTCAATTGAATTTGTTGCTCTATAGTTATTTTCAGCACTTTCAAGATTTAAAATTGAAACTTTTTCTACTACAGCAACATTTTTTTCTCCCCTTCCTTTTAATAAGGGTTGTGTGAGTGATAGTGTTGTTGATACTTTATGATCTGAAACACCACTTCCTACTTCCTGATTAAACCTATTAAAAGGATAATTGTCTGAAGCTTGAGAATAATCCAAACTTAAGTTTGCGTATAAACCTGAGCGGAATTTTCGTTGTAACCCGATTGAAAAATCAGAATTAAATGCTTCTAATTTCCCACTTAAAATGTCATTTCTTGGATCTACTTCAAAAAGATTCTCTTTGTTCTGACTTGCGGAAGCTGATGAAATTAGCTGATAATCAAATATGCTCCCTTGAACTATTGTGTTTGCTTTTGCCCTATCAATACTTAGTTCACCTCCTCTAATAGTTAAATTATTCTTTAATGTCAGTTCAGATAAGTTAAAAAGATTGCATTCAATGGATGATTGACTAAATGTAGTTGTAGAAAGGATTAGTAATATTCCTAATAAATATAAAGATTTATTAATCATTGTAATAATATTAAATATGTGATATTAGACTTCTGAAAATTTCTTCAATAATTCATTAAATCTTTCACCTGCCTGTGCTATTCCATCAAGAATATTCTCATCTACCATGTCAATTTCCTCAGGAGAGTCAAAACCTAATTGCTCAGTAGTTCTACGTAATCTATTAGAAAGGAACAATGCAATGGCATAATAAAAATTTGCTTTGAATGCTGTGTCAATATCAAATCTGTTTTGCATCATCTCGCGAGATACACTATACACAGAACTTGGTTCTTCAGCAACTACAGATACTGATGGTGGACGAGATTCAAGGAATGACATTTCACCCACAACCTCTCCAACTCCTATCTGTGCGATACTCTTACCATCATTTACTCCATCGACTACTGAGAAACTACCCGATAAAATTATATACAGTTTTTCAATAGCTACCCCCTTGGTTATCAAGCTATCGTTTGTTGCAATATTTTCTTTTTTGCCATTATTTATCATCCACTCGACGTCTCTGTCTTTTAAGTGCCCGAGTAAAAAAAGTACTCTTTTCATACTAAAAAATTTAAATTAATTATTACTTTATTTGATAATGCTAATTTAGTGTGGACAGACTTTGTAAAACTGACAAAAAAACAGAAAGAACTGACGATAATCATTTTTAGCATTAAATATTCCTTTTTTTTCTAACTTAGCCAAAAATTACTATTTATGCTCACAAAAGTCTATGGATCTGCCGTTTTTGGTGTAGAAGCTACAACAATAACTGTCGAAGTTAATATTGATTCAGGTGTCGGTTACCATTTAGTTGGTTTACCAGATAATGCAATCAAAGAAAGCAACTATCGTATTGCAGCGGCACTTCAAAACAATGGTTTTAAAATTCCTGGAAAGAAAATTACCCTAAATATGGCACCTGCCAATATGCGTAAGGAAGGAAGTGCCTATGATTTGACGTTGGCAACTGGTATTTTAATTGCTTCCGGTCAAATAAAAGGGGAAGATAAAGTAGGTGATTATATAATCATGGGTGAATTATCATTAGACGGTAGTTTACAACCCATTAGAGGAGCACTGCCAATTGCTGTCAAAGCTCGTGAAGAGGGTTTTAAAGGTTTTATACTGCCTGCGCAAAATGCTAAAGAAGCTGCAATAGTAAATGATTTAGAAGTTTATGGTATCGATCATATTAGCAAAGTAATTGATTTTTTTGATAAAAATATTCCTCTTGAGCCTACTGTTATCGATACTCGAAAAGAATTTTATGAAAGTCTGGAAAACCCTGAATTTGACTTTGCTGATGTTAAAGGCCAAGAAACCATCAAACGCTGTATGGAAATTGCCGCTGCAGGTGGACACAATATTATTTTGATAGGGCCACCAGGAAGTGGAAAAACAATGTTAGCAAAAAGATTACCCTCCATCCTACCCCCTATGACCTTGTCTGAAGCTTTAGAAACCACCAAGATTCACTCAGTGGTAGGTCGTGTAAAAGAAAACTCTGGATTAATGAGTCAAAGACCTTTTAGAAGTCCACATCACACAATATCAGATGTTGCACTTGTCGGTGGCGGAACCTATCCGCAACCCGGAGAAATATCCATGTCACATAATGGAGTGCTTTTTCTTGATGAATTACCCGAGTTTAAACGTACAGTTTTAGAAGTGATGAGACAACCTTTAGAAGATAGAGAAGTTACCATTTCACGAGCAAAATTTACTGTAACTTATCCTTCTTCATTTATGTTAGTGGCGAGTATGAACCCTAGTCCAAGTGGTTATTTTAATAATCCTGATAGCCCTATGACTTCCTCTCCTGCTGAAATGCAACGCTATTTAGGAAAAGTATCTGGTCCTCTATTAGATCGTATAGATATACATATTGAAGTGACACCAGTACCTTTTGAAAAACTAGCTGAAGAACGCCGTGGAGAACCTAGTAAAATTATTAGAGAACGAGTAATCGCTGCACGTGAACTTCAAACCGATAGATTTTCTGACAGTGAAAAAGTGCATTATAATGCGCAAATGGGTGTAAAACAAATACGGAAGTACTGCAAATTATCGGATGAATCTATGCAACTCCTAAAAATAGCTATGGAAAAACTCAATTTATCTGCACGTGCTTATGATCGTATTTTAAAAGTCTCGCGTACCATTGCTGATTTGAGTGCTATACAAGATATTTTACCTGAACATATTGCTGAAGCTATTCAATATAGAAGTTTGGATAGAGATGGATGGTTGGGATAGAGTGATTTACGATTTTTTTGATTGATTGATTGACGGTATTTTGTTTTTTTATAAATGAATGCAATTATTTATATGAGATTTTTGATAGTATCTGGTAACGCGATATAAAACTTACTTTTAAATGATATTCGCTAGTAATGTAGTGATATTTCCTCTGTTTTTAGTGATATAAATATATCCTAATATTTTGTTAATTTTGGTATAATATTTTTAACTTTATACACACATAATAAACCCTTTCTTATGAAAAAGATGCTACTCTTTTTATTTCTTATTGTTTCTCTCTTTACATATAGTCAACAAGCTAAGATTGATAGTTTGAAACAACAATATAAACTGTTAAAAGGTCCCAAAGACAAATTAGATGCCTTGAATCAATTATGTGACTTATTAAAAAGACAGAAGAATGATTCAGTGTCAATATTCTATTTTAATGAACTAATTGAAATGGGTAACAGGCATGATAGTATAAAATACGTTCAAAAAGGATATGATTTATTAGCTATAGCTAATAAATTTATGGGTGATAGTTCTCAAGCAATTTATTACGGAAAAAAATCAATAGAAAAATGTGAAAAAATTGATGATATAAAAAGAAAGTTATATGCGTATAGCAATTTAAGTGCAATTTATAGTCATTTTAGAGAGTTTGAAAAAAGTAAGGATATCCTTGGAGAAGCAATACAACTGAATAAGAATATAGTTAATGATCCTATTTCATCAGTGTTATATTCCAATTTAGGAATAGCATATGAAAGCTTAGGAGATAATGAAAAAGCAATAAAAAGCTATCTAATGGCTTCAAAAATAGCCGATGAACAAGGAAGTGTAAGAGCAAAAACAATGGCACTTTTTAATATTGGTTATATTTATATGATTATTAAACAACCTGTAAAAGCAGAAGAATACTTGTTTAAAGCAATTAATGAGTCAAAAAAAGATAAACGTAATGAGGATTATGAATATTACTCATATTATACCTTAGGTACAAACTTTGGAAATCAAGACAAGCATGAAATCGCAATTAAGTATTTTGAAATGGCACAATCCTATTTTGAAAAGACAAATAACTTACTATACTTATCTAATGTACTTAAAAATATAGGTTCAATATATGTTAATGTGGATAAACCAAAGAAAGCAATTTCTTATGCAAAAAAAGCTTTAAAAATTGCAAAAAAATTAGAAAATAAATACTTAATAGACGGTGCGAGAGCTACATTAATTTTGGCTTACATACATACAAAAAAGTTTAATGAAGCTGAAATTCTTTTGAATACTATAAAAGAAAAATCAATATCAGAGTTAGATATAGATAGTAAAATAGATTACTACAATAGTCATTATCTAATCAATATGAACAAGGGTTTATACCAAAAAGCACTTAATTATTATTTGCAATTAGATGACATTCAGGACTCTATAGCGATTTCAGAAAAAGACATGAATGTGAATGATATCGAAACCAAATACCAAACTGAAAAAAAAGAAAAAGAAAACTTACAACTAAAAGCGGAACAAGTGGAGCAAACTTTAATTCTTGAAAAAGAAACCAAACAAAAATGGTATTTAAGCTTAGGTTTACTAGCTTCATTGTTTACATTAGGCGTTTTTGGTATTTATTATAACCGTAACAAAAAACAAAAAGGAGTTATTGAAAGCTTACAAAAAGAACTACATCATCGTATTAAAAACAACCTGAGTATCATTGATACTTTTATTGAAATTGCCAAAGAAGAGTTTACTGACAAGAAATTTATCTCAAAACTTAATGAACTACAAAATAGAATAGAAAGCATAAATGAAGTTCATCAACAACTCTATCAAAACCAAGATGTCACTCAATTGAAATTAAAAAAATATATTGATACAATTGCACAAAATGTACAGCAATCTATAAATAACTCAAATATTGAAATACAACAAAATATCCCTGATAGCGTGGGAATACGATCGGACAAATCATTTCCTATTGGTTTGATTATCAATGAGTTTTTAACCAATTCGTTTAAGTATGCCTTTCCTTCAAATCAATTGGGAAGCATCAATATAAATTTTAAAACAAGTCAGAAACACTACCAACTTGAATTATCGGATAACGGGATAGGTTTGCCCGAAGATTTCAATATAGAAACAACCGAATCTTTTGGTATGCGCGTAATAAAACTTTTAACAGAACAACTAAAAGGTACGTTTTTTCTCGAAAATATAAATGGTGTTCAACTTACAATTAAATTCCCAAAACAATAAATTATGAAAGCACACATTCTAATTGTAGAAGACGAAGCCATTCTTTACGAACGTTTACGTAGAGTTTTAATTAAAGAAAACTATAGTATAGCAAAATATACACCAAGTGTGTTAGATGCAATCTCACAAATCAAAACAAAACGACCAGATGTCGTTTTATTAGACATCCATTTAGAAGGAAAATTAACTGGATTAGATTTAGGAAATCAGCTTTCAACAACATATCACATTCCTTTTATCTATGTCACACAATTTGACGATAACGAAACCTTTTTTAAAGGATTACACACCAATCACGAGCATTTTATTGTAAAAACTAAACCCAGACTAAATACAGGTGAAGTCTTACGAACTATTCAAACAGTTTTACACAAAAAGCAAACAAATAGTGAAATAATTATAAAAGATGGAGTTTTAGGCTTATTGGGTTATCTAAACGATATAAAAGAATATAGCAAAAATGAAGTAACCAAAATACCTGTAAATTATAAAGACATTGCTTTTTTTAGTATTGCTCCTTTTGTTAATAATAATGATAAAGAAGAAAAAATAAAAACCAATTATCTCTGGTTTTTAAACAAAGACAACCAACATTTCTTTTTAAAATCATCCTTAAAAGAACTAAATAAGCATCTACCAAACTACTTTGTACGGGTTAATGACTCTTATATCATAAACTTACTTCCCTTTTTTTTTGATGGAAGAATTAATGGCAAAAGACTATCCATTTTTAAACACAAAATCCTCATCAAAGAAACATACTCCCAAGAGTTAAAAAAACGTATTAAAGAATTGTATTATACTCCCTAGAGTAATACAATCATACGTATTCACTTAAATATCACTTAAAATCTTAGTATTCTCACTTTAAGTTGTACAAGTATTTTTATTGTTAGATTTTAGCTTTTTAAAACCCAAATATTTAACTTTAAACACACTCCTTTGGGTTTTGGGAGTGACTAAAATTTATTTAATAATGAAAAAAATTCTTTTATTGACATTGATAGCTCTACTTTCACTATCAAACACCTACGCACAAAAATGTAAACCAGCCGTAAAGAAAACTGATGAATTCACGGAGCAAGAGGTTGTCGCTTGGGGTGGTAAACTAGGAACAGGACGTAATATGTTTCAGGGGGTTAGCCAAATGCTCAAACTCCATATCGGTGAAGTAAATGAAAAATTACTCATTGATATGACCGTACAATACCAACAAAAAGGAAATGACGCTTCGGTTAATCAAATAGACATACCTAAAGGCTCTGAATTTATGCTAAAAACATCTGAAGGTATCATGACTTTTGTTTCGAGTAACTCACAAAAGATTAAAAGAAAGGCTATGGGATATAATTTAACCTTAATAAGTCTCACGGCTGAAATTACTTTGGAACAAGTAAAGCAACTTTCAAATAATGCTATCACTATGTACAGAATTGTTCCATTGGAAACCGAAACGATTAAAGGTGATGTGAAAAAAGGTGCTGCAGTGAAACTACAAGCACAATTTAACTGTTTTTTGAAAACGAAAGAATAAGCTTTTAAAACGTAACAAAATGAAAAAAATAAAATATTTTATACTATTAATAATAGCAATACTGACCATAACATTAACATCGTGTGAAAAAGATGATGAGGGAGATACGTCAACAACTGCAACTTTAATTGTAAATACTACCGTTGATGGTTATGGTGCCATTGCTGGAGTGAATGTACAATTAACGGAATCGGTAAGTGATGAAGATATACAAGAAAAAGTTACTGATTCAAATGGAAAAGTAACCTTTACGAATATATTACCTGGCACCTATGAGGTTTATGGTGATTATATTCCTTCAATAGATGAAGAATACATTGGACATACTAGTAGCTTCCAATTAATTGAAGGGCAAACAAAAACAATAGGTTTAGCTCTTGATTAAGTGAAAATTAATATTGAAACTTAATATATACAAGATTGTTATATATTTATATAAGCTATGAAAAAGGATAAGTACTTACTTATCCTAAAGGGGGTAAATAAGAGAACACCTATCATTTTATTTGATAGGTGTTTTTTATTATACTTGATATTTTACAAGTAGCTTGTTTTTAGTATATTTACATTACCGAATGTTCTTATCATGAAAAACTTACTATTTATCGTCATATTTTTAATCTCATTGATTAGTCAAGCTCAACAAAATAGTTTTGGCTTAGAGTTTAATACAAATTTCCATTCTAAAACAAAAAATGAATACTTAAGTATAAAACATCTTATTCAAACAGATAAAGAATATCAATTTATCACAATTTCTGCCTACACTTTTAATAAGTCAGAGAATGCACATTTCTACTATCGTACTTCTATAAATGGAAACTGGTCTTCTTGGGATGAATTAACGGAAGATATTGAAAGTCAAACTCCCGACCGTAAATCCTATCATTTTAAGCACATATATGACACAATTGACACTATTCAATTTAAAGCGAACAAACTTACAACCGAATCAATAAATTTCAGATTGTTTTTCTCTATCGAAGATGAAACTAGCAATATTTTAAATCCAAAAGATATTTTAAATTGTGAATTACCAAACTATTGTGATAGATTGTGTTGGTGTCCTTCTGGTAACTGCCCACAACAAACTAACCCGACCTATACTAATCCTACCCATATTATTGTACACCATTCGGCTACTAATTACGGCTCTGGAACTAACTACGCACTTGTCGTTCAAAGTTATTGGGATTATCATGTAAATAATCATGGTTGGAGCGACATTGGCTATAATTGGCTTGTAGATCCAAATGGAATAATCTATGAAGGCAGAGGCGACGGTGTACAAGGAGCCCACTTCAGTTGTATGAATAGTGGTACTATGGGGGTTTGTGTTATTGGAAATTTTGAATCAGCAACGCCCACCTATGAAACTATCAGCGCCTTAGAAAACTTAATCGCTTGGGAGGCTACTGACAAAGAAATTGATGTTGTTACTACTCACTATCATCAGGCTTCTCAATTAGATTTATATGGTATCTCTGGTCACAGAGATTCTAATTCATCAACACAAGGTTGTCCTTCTGGGACAGTTTGTCCAGGTGCAAATCTATATAGCCTACTGCCAGATATAAGAAGTGATGTCTCTGACTTTCCTTGTTATGTTAGTGCAAATGTTATTGACAATTTAGATCTTTCTAATTTTTTGAAAGTATACCCAAACCCAACTTTTGATATTACAAATATTGAAAACTCTGGGAATTCATCGATTAAAGAAGTTTCAATCTATAATAGTTTGGGAATAAAAATTAAAAAAATCTATCCTATCACAAATACTATAAGTTTTACTAATTTTAGTTCTGGTTTATATTTTGTTAAAGTTTTAGATAGTGAAAATAGGACAGCGACAATAAAATTAGTTAAAGAATAGTATGTTAATTATTCATTTAAGTTTATAGAAAAGTATCTTTTATTTTTAGTTTGTTTTCTATCTTTGAAAGAATAATAAACCCATATTAATAAATATAACTGGATGAAATATTATATTATTCTAGCTTTAAGCCTATTTCTAAGTTGTCAGCAACAAAATAGTAAAAAAGATATTGCATTATTTAACCCCACAAAGCTCAATATCGAAATAGCTAATCAATTAATTGAATTGCCCTTACATTGTATCGAACAAGAGTACCCCAATAAGCTAGGCCAGGTTATTGCAGGAGAGGAAGATCTTCAAACACCAATAGAATTACATCCAACATTCTACGGATGTTTTGATTGGCATTCAGCCGTTCATGGTCATTGGTCATTAATAAAGCTCCTTAAAGAATTCCCTGCTATAGACAGAGCTGAAGATGTTAGAGCATTACTTAAAAAGCAACTTTCTCTAGAAAACATTTCACAAGAAATTGTTTACTTCGATAAAAAGTATAATAAATCATTTGAAAGAAGCTACGGTTGGGCATGGTTGTTAAAACTTTCTACTGAATTGTATACTTGGGACAACCCTATGGCACAAGAATTATTTAATAATCTAGAACCTTTGAGTAATCTTATTGCAGAAAAATACATGAATTATTTACCAAAACTAAAATATCCTATAAGAGTTGGAACACATACCAACACAGCCTTTGGTCTGTCTTTTGCTTATGATTATGCTGTTATAACAAATAATGAGGTTTTTGCAACTTTAATTAAACAACGAGCAATAGATTTTTATATAAATGATGTAGGCTGTCCTATTAGTTGGGAACCTAGTGGTTATGATTTTCTTTCACCATGCCTTGAAGAAATTGATATTATGAGAAAAGTTTTATCACAAGAAGAATTTAGCATTTGGATTAAAGACTTTATGCCTGAAATAACAAAAAATAGTTTTACAATGACTGTGGGTGAGGTTTCGGATAGAACTGATGGGCACTTAGTACATCTTGATGGAGTTAACTTTAGTAGAGCTTGGTGCTTTTATGGATTAGCTAATCAATATGATGATTATAAATATCTGAAAATTATTGCTAATAATCATATTGAGTATTCTCTTACCAATTTAGTTGGTGATGATTATGAAGGTGGACATTGGTTAGCTTCATTTGCCATTAATTCCTTAACAGAAATAAAATAAAAAATGGGCGTATGTAAAGTTACAAACAACCCATTTTTACTACTAACTAAATATATATTATTTAAAAATATTACTTTTTCAATACATGATAGACATAAATGGCTATCTTGTTGATTTGACAAATAAAGAGATAAATTCAATAACAAATAGTAACTATTGTTACAATAATTATTCGTTTAGTTTTACTTAACTATTTTTTTTAAAACAAAAATAATCAATTAGTAAAAACATGTACATTTACCCAAAGCTTTAAAATCCAAAAATCATGACTTATAGAACCAGTCGCAAGAGAACCGGTATTCCAATTAAATTAATTTTAGCTGCTGGTATTATTTTATTTTCATTATTTAAATATTGGTCAAATTCTGACACCAATGAATGGACAGGAAGAAAACAACACATTACACTAGATGCCAGTCAAGAAATTGCCATAGGACTTAGAAGTGCTCCACAAATGGCACAACAACATGGAGGTTTATACCCTGATCAAGAACTTCAAGCTAAAATTGATCAGGTAGGACAACGATTGGTAAATACCAGCATCGCTCGTCAAACCCCTTATAGATATGATTTTCATCTTCTACGTGATCCCAATACAATCAATGCCTTTGCATTACCTGGAGGTCAAATTTTTATCACTTATGGACTTTTAAAACGTCTAGAGAATGAAGATCAACTAGCAGCTGTTTTAGGCCATGAAATTGGTCATATTGTCGGTCGACATTCTGCGGAGCGTATTGCTAAACAAGATCTTACACAAGGAATTATAAATGGAGTATTAGTTGGTTCTGATGGAGCAGGAGGAGCAGCGCAAACTGCTGCCATGATTGGAAATCTAATAAACATGAAATACGGTCGTGATGACGAATTAGAAAGTGATAATCTTGGTGTTCGATTTATGATCGATGCAGGCTATCAACCTGAACAAATATTAGGTGTAATGAAAATCCTTAAACAACCTGCCAGTGGACAACGAGTGCCAGAGTTTCAAAGTACACATCCTGATCCTGAAAACAGAATGGAAAAGATTAAAGAAGCTATTCAAAAATACAATAAATAAGTATTTCCATACTATCTTACTTGATACATTAGCAAAACTTGATTGTATACTAACATTCAAATATATCCTATTAATAACTAGATAGAATAGGTGCTTAACAAATTTTTTAGAACCTGATAATTATCATTCATTACGCTCAATAGACATCCTATTTTTGCTTCGTAATAAATGTTACACATTAATAATAAACTAAATATTTAAAATATGAAAAATTTAATTAAACTTATTCTTTTATTTTTTACAACTGCTACATTTGCACAAGCAGGACATTTAATGGCTGGCGTAGGAAGCATAAATACCTCAATGGGTGGTGCCGCAACTGGTCAACCAATAGATATTAGTGGTGCTATGCAATGGAATCCAGCATCTATTTCAAGTTTTGATAGTAAAATAATTAATCTTGATGTAGGTTTATTCTTTGCTTTACCAGAATTAAGTTCTACACTACCAGCAGGTATGATGTTTACGGGTTCTCCAGAAGTTACTGGAATAACAGAAGACGATAAAGGAGCTTCTCCTATGCCAGCTTTAGCCATGGTTTGGGGAAAAGCAGACAGTAAACATACTTTTGGAGCCTCTGTTTTTGGAGTAAGTGGTTTTGGAGTTGATTTTGCTGAAGAAACTAATTTACCTATGGATGGTGGTGGAAACCCCAATCCTAATTGGAATCCTAATGAATCGAATGTAATAAGTTATCCTCAAAATATGGGTGGATTTGGACATATTTCATCGAACTATATGTTATTGCAAATCGGAGTTACTTATGCCTATAAGGTATCAGACCAATTCTCAGTAGGTGTACAACCAACTTTTAATTATGCTGCTTTAGAATTAGCTCCAAACCCTACATCATCTCCAAGTATGACACTTGGTTACCCTGTTGCTGACAATGCTAGTGCAACTGGTTTTGGTGCTCAATTTGGCTTATTTTATGATTCTGGTATAGGTTTTAAAGCGGGTGTATCTTATAAAACTACACAATACTTAAGTGACTTAGAGTTTAAAAACACCTACTTAGATGGTTCTGAAGCACCAGATACAAATTTTAATATGGACTTTCCTGCGATACTTTCATTTGGTTTAGGTTATTCTAATGATGCTATTGATTTTGCGGTAGATTATAGAATGGTAGACTATGAAAATACAGACGGTTTTGCCGAAAAAGGATGGACAAATACAGCCTCTGTAGCAGGTTTTGGATGGAAAAATATAAATATTATTTCTGCTGGTTTACAATATAAAGGGATTCCACAACTTCCTTTACGAGTAGGTTATACTTATAGCAGCAACCCTATTGATGAAGAATTAGCTTTCTTCTCAGTTTCTGCCCCAGCTATTATTAAAAATGCTTTCCAATTTGGTTTAGGTTATGAAATTAATGACAATTTCACTTTAAATGCTGTATATCATCATGGTGAAAGTGGCGATAAAACAGAAGGAGAAATGTTAAATCCTATGATGATTACTGGAGAAAATCCTTATGGAGCAGTACCAGAAACAAAAGTAGGTTATGAAATGACTACAGATCTTGTTATGCTAGGTATTTCTTATACTTTTAGTAAATAATACTTAATAAGTATCAATTTTTAAATAAAAAAGCGACTTCATATTGGAGTCGCTTTTTTTATTAACATTATCTATTGAATTTAAAACCATGTTTAATATTGAATCATTTAGAGACTATTGTTTAAGTAAAAAAGCTGTTACAGAATCTTTTCCATTTGATGAATCTACTTTAGTTTTTAAGGTAGTTGGTAAAATGTTCGCTTTAACCTCTTTAGATAGTGTAGAATTTCGTGTAAATCTAAAATGTGATCCTGAACGTGCTCTAGAATTACGCGAAGAATACACGAATATCATTCCTGGCTATCATATGAGTAAAAAACATTGGAATACCGTTATTGTAGACTATTCTTTAAATCAAGAATTATTTAAAGAACTCATCGATCATTCCTATGATTTAATTGTGAAATCTTTGACGAAAAAAGCACAACAAGAGGCTGGATTATAAACAATTAAGATGCCGCACGTAATTTGTGCAAAGTCGTTTTAGTTAACTTTTGAGAAGCGTATTTTTTGGTTATTTCAAGTTTTTTAGAGTCATCACTTGGCATTTCAAACATGGCATCTGTAAGAATAGATTCACATAAAGATCGTAAACCACGAGCCCCTAACTTATATTCAACTGCTCTTTCGACAATATAATCTAAAGCATCATTTGTAAAACTTAATTTGATACCATCTATGTCAAAAAGTTTTTGATATTGTTTGGTTATAGCATTTTTAGGTTCCGTAAGAATAGCCCGTAAAGTTTTAGCATCTAACGGATTCATATAACTCAATACGGGTAGACGACCAATAATTTCTGGTATTAACCCAAATGCCTTTAAGTCTTTTGGAATAATGTACTGCAACATATTCTCTTTGTCGATTTGATCCCCACTTTTTAAAGCATGATAGCCAACAGCTTGCATATTTAAACGCTTACTAATAATTTTATCAATACCTGAAAAAGCGCCACCTGCAATAAATAATATATTAGTGGTATCTATTTCAACAAATTTTTGTTCTGGGTGTTTACGTCCACCTTTTGGTGGTACATTAACCACAGTCCCTTCCAGTAATTTTAGTAAAGCTTGTTGTACACCTTCTCCACTTACATCACGTGTTATAGAGGGATTGTCACCTTTACGTGCAATTTTATCTATTTCATCAATAAAAACCACGCCCATCTCTGCTTTAGACACATCATAATCAGCTGATTGCAATAGTCGGGTTAAAATAGTTTCTACATCTTCTCCTACATAACCTGCTTGTGTTAGTACGGTAGCATCTACGATGGCAAATGGTACACTAAGCATTCTGGCAATTGTACGTGCTATCAGGGTTTTTCCTGTACCTGTTTCACCTACTAATATAATATTTGACTTTTCAATTTCTACTTCATTTTCATCATCCTTTTCTTGTAAAAGACGTTTATAATGATTATAAACAGCCACAGCCATTGCCCTTTTGGTTGCTGTTTGTCCAATCATATATTGGTCCAAAAATTCCTTGATTTCTCTTGGTTTTTTTATATCAAAATCAACTTTTTGAATATCTCCTAATCCTTTTTCAGAGGATTCTTCTAATACTATTTGATGGGCTTGCTCAATACAACGATCACAAATATGTGCGTCTAATCCTGCAATAAGCACATCTGTTTCAGCTTTATCCCGTCCACAAAAGGAACATTGTATGTTTTCTTTCTTTGACATAAATATTTATGAATGCATTAAAACTTCGTCAATCATTCCATATTTTTTAGCTTCTTCGGCTTTCATCCAATAATCTCTATCAGAATCCTCTGCCACTTTCTCTAATTTTTGACCGGAATGTTTTGAAATAATTTGATACAATTCATCCTTAAGCTTTAAAATTTCACGTGCAGTAATTTCAATATCGCTAGCTTGTCCTTGCGCACCCCCTAATGGTTGATGAATCATAATACGAGAATGAGGCAAAGCAGATCGTTTTCCTTTTGTTCCAGCTGCCATTAAAACGGCTCCCATAGAAGCAGCCATACCAGTACAAATAGTAGCAACATCGGGTTTAATAAATTGCATTGTATCATAAATACCCAAACCTGCATAAACACTTCCACCAGGTGTATTCATATAAATAGAGATATCTTTACTAGAGTCAACACTTGACAAAAACAACAATTGTGCTTGAATAATATTAGCAACATGATCGTCAATTGCAGTTCCCAAAAATATAATTCTATCCATCATCAAACGTGAAAACACATCCATTTGTGCTACGTTTAGTTGACGTTCTTCAATAATATAAGGAGTTACACTACTGATAATTTTATCATAGTGCATACTGCTTATTCCATGGTGTTTTGTTGCGAAATCTCTAAATTCCTTTCCGTAATTCATAAGGTTTTATTATTTTGATATTGGACAAAGATACGAAGTATTATGGATTTATGATTTTTTGTTAAAACGAGTATTTACAGTCAATAAACTATACCTATAACTTTCTAGAAAAAACTATTTTGTTATAAGGTATTCTCATGCGTCAGACACAGATAATTCCTCTTTTGGGAAAGCTTTCTTATTAAATAGAATTAATAAAAATACACCTATAGTTATAGCTGAATCAGCTACATTAAAAATTGCATTAAAAAAAGTAAACGTTTTACCTCCAATAAATGGTATCCAAGATGGTAATGTTGCATTTTCAATAATGGGGAAATAAAACATATCTACTACTTTTCCATGAAATAAACTTGCATAATTATTTTCAGCGAATAAAGTGGCTACTTGGTTGTGTTGTGGATCATCAAATAAGAGTCCGTAAAATAGTGAATCAATAATGTTACCTATAGCACCAGCAATAATTAAAGAAATTGCAACTATAAGTATTTGATGTTTCTTGCTCTTTATAGAATCATACAACCAATAGGCAATACCTGTTACAGCAAACAATCTGAAAATAGTCAATAACAATTTCCCTGTTTTTCCACCAAACTCTGTTCCCCATGCCATACCATTATTTTGTACAAAATGAATTCTAAACCAACTCCAATCTTGTACATAGATAGTCTCACCCAACTCAAAATGAGTTTTGACATAAATCTTACTAATCTGATCTATCAGTAAAATTATAATGATAATAAAAAATGCTTTTTTCAAACTGCTAGTTTAATTTTTGGCGAATTTATAACTATTTACCGAAATAGATTAAAAAAATATATTTAGTATATGCAAATCTAAGTGTAAAATAGGAGAATAATTTATTTTATTTATTTTTGACAAATGGTACATCAACTACTTACATATGCATTAAAAAAAGCCAAGAAGCTGCCTTTACGTAAAGACACTAAATACATTTTATTTAGCGATTTGCACAAAGGAGATAATAGCTATGCTGATGACTTTGCGCACAATATGCGTATTTATAAGGAGGCGCTACATCATTATTATAAAAACGATTTTACTTATATAGAATTAGGTGATGGTTTAGAACTTTGGGAAAACAGGAAAATAAAACCTATAATCAAAGCCCACCAAGTAATTTTTGATTTACTTAAAGATTTTCATGAACAAAATAGACTCTATTTATTATATGGAAACCACGATATGATTATGATGTATCCCTTTATGGTTAAAAAATTTCTAGGAACGGTATTTACCGATTTAAAGTATTATGAAAGCATCTTACTCCAAGCAGAAAATCCTAATCATAATTTATTATTAGTCCACGGACACCAAGCCGATTACATGAATTATCTCTTTTGGTGGTTTCATCGATTTTTAGTTCGATATGTATGGAAACCACTTCAATTAATTGGCATTAATGATCCTACGAGTCCAGCTAAAAATTATAAGGGACTTATTAAGGTCGAAAAACGTATGAAAAAATGGATTCTAAAGAATGACAATCAATCTGTTATCTTTGGACATACACATCGACCTCGATTTCCTAAAGCCATAGATATTCCTATGTTTAATACAGGAAGCTGTGTACATCCAGATTCTATAATCGGTATTGAAATTGAAAATATGCAGATTAGTCTAATAAAATGGGAAGATGATGTCAATACTCAAAAAACAATAAAGGTAGTGCTAGAAGGACCAATAAATTTGGAGGGATATTGGTAATTGATAGTTGGTAGTTGACTAAGAATTAAGGACTAAAGACTGAGAACTAGAGACTACATAAAGCGTTCAGGCTTATTCATCATATAGCTAATAAGTTTTCCAACCTCAATATTATTGTTTTCTAATTTCTTTCTAGTGTCTTTGGATATATAGTCACAGGCATATGCAAATTCTATCCAAACAAGTGTTTCAGAATTCTCAGCATTAGAATCTGATAATTTACTAATAAAGTGTTTTGGGTATATTCTTTTTCGATACGATTCAGCAATGTTAGCACAAACGGAACGAGAAGACCTTCTTATTTGATCTGTTAATGAATAGGTTTCCTCTTTTGGGAAGGATTTAGATAATTCAAAAATTTCCATAGCTAATTTAAAACCTTTTTTATATGCAATTAATTTTCTAAATCCCATAATTATCTATATTTTTCTACAATTTATTAGTTTCAAATATTTTTTAGACTATACACCAAGAACTATAGACTATAGACTATAGACTATAGACTACAAACTAGTTACCTCCTTCGCATGCAACAACCTCGTCAATTTAATAGATAAATCTAATAAAACAATTTTCGCATTGCCATTTCTTTGGATATGATAAATAGCCTCGCTAAGTTCGTCTGTTATTTCAATAATATTTCCATTGTGAATAAAAGGTGCAAAGTTTTCTAATTTAAAACCTTCTGTTTTGGGTTCAAAATAAACTAGATTATCTGCTTTGTAATTTAAAAGCATTGCTTGACGAAATACTTCTATACAATATTCTAAAAATTGTTTTTGAGTCTCTCGACCTTTACCCGCTATTTCATTACTCCAACCGATTAAATCATTAATTATACTCGCATTTCCTTTAGCTCTAAAAGCTGCTCTAACCCAAGCTACAAACCATTGTTCGAAAATAATCTCGTCTGGATTTTCTCTTGTCAATTTTAAGGCTTTATTATAACTGCCATCCGCTTGATGTGCTAGTTTTTTTGCTTCTTTTAGATTAATATTCTCTCGTGAAACTAAAGAATCAATTATTTCTTGTTCACTTAAATTACCAAAATGTAAAACTTGGCAACGAGAACGAATTGTACTTATAATTTGTTCTTCATCTTCCGTAACTAATAAAAAAATGGTTTTTTCGGGAGGTTCCTCAATAAGTTTTAATAATTTGTTTGCTGCAGCTATGTTCATTTTTTCAGGCATCCAAATAATCATAACCTGATAGGTCCCTTCGTAAGGTTTTAACTTTAGAGCTTTAACAATTTCTTTGGCCTCATCTACCCCAATCTGACCTTGTTTATTTTCGATTCCAATATATTGATACCAATCAAATAAACTAGCGTATGGGTTTTCTAATAAAAATTCCCGCCATTCTGTTAGAAATAAATTACTAATAGGGTGTTTTTTTACTCTGTCATTTGCTGCAACAGGAAACGCAAAGTGTAAATCAGGATGTTGTAACTTTTCGCATTTCTGACTACAAACATCAGGATTTTTATGTATCGCACAAATCAGATAAGATGCATAAGAAATTGCCATAGGTAATGTACCAACTCCTTCTTTTCCAACAAATAACTGTGCATGAGACACACGTTTATTATCAACTGTCTGTTTTAGGTAATTAACTAAATAGGTTTGCCCTATGATTTGTTCAAAATTCAACATTATCTACGACTTCAATTTATGCAAAAGTAGGGAATAAAATTGTACTTTTGGTTCTCAGAATACCACACTAATGTGCGGCACTCTAACAGATATAAAAATAACTAAACGATATGCAAATTAAAGACCTATCAAGTATTGATTTTAACAACAAAAAAGCACTAATCAGAGTAGATTTTAACGTGCCTTTAAATGAAAGTTTTGAAATAACAGATGCTACGCGAATCCTATCTGCCAAACCGACTATTGACTATATTTTAAATCAAGGTGGTTCTGCTATTTTAATGTCACATTTAGGTCGTCCAAAAGGAAAAGATAATACCTTTTCACTAGGTCACATAGTAGATAATGTCAGCGAAATAATGAGTGTAGCTGTAAAATTTGTACCAGATTGCATTGGAGATAAAGTTCGTAATGCTGTTACAAATTTACAACCAGGTGAGGTTTTATTATTAGAAAATTTACGTTTTTATCCAGAAGAAAAAGCTGGTGATATTTCCTTTGCTAAACAATTAGCCGAATGGGGAGATATCTATGTAAATGATGCCTTTGGTACGGCACATAGAGCACATGCATCGACAGCGATTATTGCCCAATTTTTTGATACAAAAAAATGCATTGGGTTACTATTGGAAAAGGAACTTAAAAATATTGGAAAAGTATTGACTGACAGTAAAAAGCCTGTAACAGCTATTTTAGGTGGGGCAAAGATATCCTCTAAAATTGGAGTAATTGAAAACATCTTAGACAAAGTAGATCATATTATTATTGGTGGTGGTATGTCCTTTACTTTTATTAAAGCACAAGGAGGCCAAATAGGTAATTCTCTTTGTGAAGATGATAAGATGGAATTAGCACTAGAAATATTGGAAAAGGCAAAAACAAAAGGAGTCAAAATTCATTTACCACTAGACACTGTAATAGCAGATGAATTTAGCAATGATGCCAATACTCAAATTGCTTCTATTGATGAAATTCCTGATGGTTGGATGGGCTTAGATATTGGACCAAAAACTGAAATAGCCTTTGCATTCATAGTTATGCAATCGAAAACTATATTATGGAACGGACCTATGGGTGTATTTGAAATGTCAAATTTTGCTATTGGAACTAAGGAATTAGGATATGCAATTGCTGACACTACCAGAGAAGGTGCCTTTAGTCTAGTAGGTGGTGGTGATAGTGTTGCAGCAGTTAAAAAATTTAGATTAGACAAAAAAGTTAGTTACGTATCAACAGGAGGTGGCGCCATGTTAGAAATGCTAGAGGGGAAAACCTTACCTGGTGTGGCGGCTATTTTGGAATAGGAGCTGTGGGCTGTAGGTAAAATTAAACTATTTTCAAAAAATGATTTATACAACAATTCCTAATACAGATATCAAAGTCAGTAAAATTTGTTTAGGTACAATGACCTTTGGGGAACAAAATACCGAAACAGAAGCACACAAACAATTAGACTATGCGTTAACTGAAGGTGTAAACTTTGTTGATACAGCAGAATTTTATGCAGTACCTGGTCGAACTGAAACACAGGGACTTACTGAAAAATATATTGGGAAATGGCTCCATAATTGTAAAAATAGAGATCAAATAATACTCGCAACAAAAATTACAGGTCCAGGTCGAAACATGGATTATATTCGTCCTAATTTAGGCTTTAGTAAAGAAGCTATCTACGAAGCCATTGATAATAGTCTGCGGAGATTACAAACTGATTATATAGACTTGTATCAACTACATTGGCCTGAAAGAAATACTAATTTTTTTGGATCACGTGCTTATAACCATTCTGATAAAGAAACTTGGCAAGATAATTTTTCACAAGTTGTAAATACCCTCGATGAATTGGTAAAAGCTGGTAAAATACGCCATTATGGTTTGTCAAATGAAACCCCATGGGGTGTAATGCGACATCTTGAAGAATCAAAAGAACACAATTTAACTCGGTTAAAAACCATTCAGAATCCTTATTCATTGTTAAACCGAACTTATGAAGTGGGACTAGCTGAGGTGACAATGCGAGAAAAGTTAGGATTGTTAGCATATTCACCCATGGCTTTTGGCATTTTATCTGGAAAATATTTATATGGTAAAAAACCAAAAAATACACGTATAACATTGTTTCCACAGATGTCACGTTATAACAATTCACAAGTTAATGCTGCTGTTGAAAGATACGCTGCTTTAGCAGAAAAATACAATATGAGTTTGGCACAATTTGCATTAGCATTTGTAAATCAACAAGCCTTTGTAACCAGTACAATTATCGGAGCTACGAACATGACACAATTGCAAGAAAACATCAAAAGCATCGAGTTAGTTTTGTCTGATAATATACTTAAAGAAATAGATGCTATTCAAGAGTTACATCCAAATCCTGCACCTTAGATTAGTTGTCTTTATTAGCTTAGTTCACTTTTCACATACTGTATAATCTTTTGGGTAGCCCCAATATTAGTATGAATATATTTTAAGGCTATCGCTCCTGCCTTTTTTGTATGCTCTTTGTTATTATAAAATTCTTGTAATTGTTTGTTGAGACTATTTTGTGAATTAATTTCAAAACAAGCATGACTTAGAATTAAATCATTTGCTTCTTTAAATTTTTGATAATTTGGAGCAATAATAATTGGGATTCCATAAGTTGCAGGTTCTAATATATTGTGGATTCCTGCTCCAAATCCACCTCCAACATAGGCCACATTTGCATAACTGTATACACTGGTTAAAATACCGATTGAGTCAATAATAAGCACCTGAACATCTAAAATATTTTGTGTATTAGCTTTTGAAAATATAAGCGTTTTTTTATTTATTTTTTGTATCAGTTTGTCAATATCTGCACTATTTATATTATGTGGAGCAACAATAAAACGCTCTTGGTCTGAGGCATATTTATTAATATACTCGACCAGTAATAATTCATCTTTTGGCCACGTACTTCCTGCCACTAGCGTATGGTGTTCATTTACAAATTTAGATAGTAATGGAAGTTCAATTTTTTGTTCAATAAGATCAGATACACGATCAAAACGGGTATCTCCACTATGTGTAACATTACTAAAACCGATAGTATCTAGAAGCTTTACTGAATCATCATTTTGCACAAAAAAATGACAGAATGTTTTTAAAGAATTTCGAAACCATTTTTTATTTTTCTTAAAAAAGACTTGATTCTTTCTAAAAATTCCAGAAATTAAAATTGTTTTAATATTTTTCTGTCGCAACTCTAATAAAATATTTGGCCAGAATTCATACTTTACAAAAATCGCCAATGTAGGATGTATTGACTCGATAAATCGAATTGCATTTTTCCTTGTATCTAAAGGCAAGTAAACTACTACATCAGCATATTCATAGTTCTTACGAATTTCATAACCAGAAGGAGAAAAAAAAGATAAAACCAATTTGTAATTTGGATATAGTAATTTGAGTTTTTCTAACACAGGTCTGCCTTGTTCGAATTCTCCCAAAGAAGCACAATGCATCCATATTGTTTGATCAGACGGAGTTAAATTCTCTTGAAGCATAGCAAAAATTTGCTTTCTTCCATTCACAAAAAGTTTTATTTTTGGATTGAATAATGCAATCAGAGGTATAAAAGCATTTACCAAAAATAGGAGTATGTTATACAGATTTTGCATCTCACAAAGGTACAAACAAAAAAAGTAGCCTCATTGTAAACAACAGGGCTACTTTATATTGTAAAAATCAATCAACTAAGCTTCTACTGGATCGATAGAAACATATGATCTATTATCTCTTTTTTTTGTAAATACAACAATTCCATCTACTCTAGCATGTAATGTATGGTCTTTACCCATATATACATTTTCACCTGGATTGTGTTTAGTACCTCTTTGACGTACAATTATATTTCCAGCTAAGGCAGCTTGCCCTCCGAAAATTTTAACGCCTAATCGTTTCGATTCCGATTCTCTACCGTTCTTAGAACTACCTACTCCTTTCTTATGAGCCATAATTATAAATTTTTAAAGTTACTATTCAGGTATTTATTCAATACCTCCTTTAACGTTGTCTTGCCATTCTTTTAATTCATCCCATTTTCCATCAGCAGCCATTTTTGCTTGTTTTGGCCATGAATCAGGATTTTTAGATGCATATCGTGGTCCTGCTGCTGCCAATATCTTTTGTAACTTTTCAACTTTAGCTTTTGCTAATTTAGCGAAAGTATCAATTCCTGCTTCAACAAACAAACCCGCAATTTTAGGTCCGACTCCTTCTACTTTTTTCAAATCATCTGCTTTAGGTGTCGCTTTTTTAGGAGCAACTTTTTTAGCAGCTGGTTTTACAGCAGTTTTTGGGGATTCTTTTTTAACTACAGATTTCGATTTAGGTGTCGCTTTTTTTGCAACAGGCTTTGTAGTTTCTTTTTTAGCTTTAGCAGGCTTGTGACCTGTTACAGCAATACTAAGCACTTGAATTTCTGTAAAAGCTTGTCTATGGCCGTTTTTTACACGGTATCCTTTACGACGTTTTTTCTTAAAAACGATTACTTTGTCCCCTTTAAGGTGACTTAAAATTTTAGCCGTTACAGCGGCTCCTGCTATAGCTGGGGCGCCAATAGTCACTTTGCCATCGTCTAATAAAAGCACCTTATCAAAGGTTACTTTATCACCTTCTTTACCAGGTAAACGATGAACAAAAACTTTTTGGTCTTTTGCAACTTTAAATTGCTGCCCTGCCATCTCTACGATTGCGTACATAAGTTTTTGATTATAAATTTATTATACTTAATTATGCCTTAAATCATTCCAAGGCGGGCGCAAAGATACTATTTTAATTAAGAAAAAGAAATTTAGAATTAGGAAAAATATGAAAATAATAACCCATGCCAATATTACTATGTAGCTATATATATTAAAAAGTTGAATTTTTCCAACTTCCCATACCAAATTAGACATAGACATTACTTTCTAATGCACAAACAAACCTTGGATATTAAAAGCAAATAACTTAACAGCAATAGCTAAAAGAATAACTCCAAAAATTTTACGAATAACGGACAGGCCGCCTTTCCCAAATAAATTTTCTAAAAATCTAGATGATTTTAACACACCATATACAAATATGATATTTACGATAATAGCTATTAAAATATTAATGGTTTCAAATTCTGCTTTTATCGATAAAATTGTTGTCATACTACCCGCTCCAGCAATTAATGGAAATGCTAGAGGCACTACACTTGTTGTTTCAGGTGCATCATCTTTATAAAGTTTAATCCCCAAAATCATTTCTAGTGCTAAAAAGAGTAATACAAATGATCCTGCTACTGCAAAAGAGTTTACATCAATACCAATAAGATTTAATAAACCTTCTCCAATAAATAAGAAAGCTACCATAATTAATGCTGAGACTATAGATGCTTTTTCTGATTGAATATGCCCCACTTTATTTCTTAAATCTATGATAATAGGAATACTTCCAATAATATCTATTACTGCAAATAAAATCATCGTGGCAGTAATAATTTCTTTGATGCTAAAATTCATTTTTCGTAATTATTAAGTAATTATATACTTGTTAATTCAATTTAATTCGTTTTTTCGGCGGCAAAAGTAATTATTTAATAGAATTACACAAACAATATCAGGTAAATATAATGTAAAATATTTGGTTATTTTTGCGCTTATGTTTCAAATAGGTAAAACGATCGTATCAGAAGAAATTTTAGATCGAGAATTTGTATGTAATCTGAGCGCTTGTAAAGGTGCTTGTTGTCTTGAAGGTGAGGCAGGGGCGCCAGTTACAAAAGAGGAGACTGAAATTTTAGAAGAAATTTATCCAATAGTAAAATCCTTTTTGAGAAAAGAAGGAATTGGTGCTATTGAAAAACAAGGTTTCTATACCACCAACCCTGTTGGTGATTTTGAAACTACTTTGGTAAATAAGAAAGAATGTGCCTATGCCATTTTCGATGATACGGGAATTGCAAAGTGTGGTATTGAAGCAGCATATAACGAAGGAATTGTTAGTTTTCGCAAACCAATTTCTTGTCATTTATATCCTATACGAATTCAGGAATACAGCACGTTAACAGCAGTAAATTATCACGCATGGCCAATTTGTGATGATGCCTGTACTTTAGGAACTGAACTCAAAGTACCTACTTATAGGTTTGTTAAAGAAGCTTTGGTGCGAAAATTTGGTATTGAATGGTATGAAGAGTTGGATATAGCTGCCCAAGAATACTATAAGCACTTAAAAAATAAATAGTAGTATCGTATTTTATATGCTTTATTTATAGCAAAAAACTAATAAATATCATTGTCAATGTGTAATAAAAACATAATATTGTGCAATTAAAAAATTCATTTTAGAAAAAAATATGACCCTCAAAAGTATTAAACTATTTATTATTCCGCTTTTTTTCTTTTTTATTCAAGCAGAAGCCCAAAAAAATAAAAATAAAATAAATATTGATAGTCTTTATAATGAGTTGAAAGACAAACTAAATTCTACCGAAAAAGTAGATGATTTAATTTATTTATATAAAAAATCATCTAGAACTAAGAATATTAGAACTGACATTTTAAATGAAGCCTTAGAAATTGCAAAAGAAATAATTTATATAAAAGGAATTGGAGTTTGTTACAATAGAAAAGGAATAACAGCTCGTTATGAGCAAGATTATGCTCAGTCAGTTATTTATCATAAACGAGCACTTTCATTTTTTGAACAAACAACTGATACATTTAGTAAAGCCAAGTGTTTGACGAATCTAGCGGTAACCTACAGAAAGTTAAACCTAGAAAAAGAAGCTTTTGATAGTTATTTTAAAGCCTTAAAATTAGCTGAACAAATCAACAATAAAAAAGGAATTACCATTTCGTTAAATGGTATGGGAAATGTTTTTTTAAATACAGAACAATATGACAAAGCTTTGCATTATTTAAAAAAAGCCCTAACTATTGAAACAGAATTAGAAAATCCTAGAGGACAAGAATATGGTTTGGCAAATGTTGGAGAAGTTTTTTTGTTTAAAAAAGAATACGATTCTGCCTACTATTATTTCAATAAATCGCTGCTCCTTTCACTAAAAAATCCACGAAAAGAAAGTACGGCAATAAAGTATAATTTCTTTGGCTTACTCTACCAAAAGAAAAAAGAATATGCAAAATCAATTAATTTTTACCAAAAGGCAATTCCAGATTTTGAAAAATATAAAAATAATCGTTATTTGAGTAATTCCTTGATCAATATTGGAATAAATCAACTAGAATTAAAACAATTCAAAAAAGCAAAAAATAACATTCAACTCGGTTTAGAAAAGGCAATACAAGTTAAATCTAAAGAAAATAGTACACTTGGATATAAAGCTCTAACCGATTACTACAAACTCACAAAAGATTATAAAAACGCATTAATTACGCAACAATATGCCACTGTTTATCATGATAGTATTGTAAACGAAGCCTCCCAAAAAAACATCATAAGTACACAAGTTGCTTATGAAACTTATAAAAAAGATGAGGAAATACAAGATTTAGCAAAATCAAAAAAAATAAGTGACGAAAAAGCAAAATCAAACTATTGGCGATTTATCTATAGTGTGCTTTTTAGTGTTGTTATTATTGCCGGACTGCTATACTTAATTGTTTTATTAAGGAAAAATAGTGATTTAGAAATTCAACAAAAAAACACAGAACTGCAAAACTATTTACTATATATCGATGAATTGGAGAGGAAATCAGCAGATAATACAAAAATTGAGAAACAAGAATTATCACACAAGTTTGATGAATATGAATTATCCAAAAGACAGATAGAGGTGCTTAAACATATTTCAAATGGTCTAAATAATACTGAAATAGCGGAAAAAATGTTTGTTTCGAACAACACTATTAAAACACATATTTCAAACATATATACCAAATTAGATGTTAAAAACAGAGTACAAGCTATTAAAAAAATAACATCTAACCATCGTTTTTTTTTATAATCATAATTCTTTTTCCTTGTTTCAATATACTTTGATTTTTTATGAGTTAAACCGATATTTAGAGTAATAATTCATTGTTTTTTTATTTATAGTTAAACTAGATAAAACATCACTTTGATATATTAATATATTTCTTTTTAAAAAACCATTTACAATTCTTTGTCTTGAACTAATCAAAGTTAGCATAACAACCATGTTTAGTAACTTTTTTTACAAAATATCACCCTTTTGGGTGATGTAATTCACCTAATATTATGAAGTAAAAAAAGGTCTATTTACCTATTTTTGCCCTCACATTTTATAAACAAAAAGAATAATTATTAAACAAACCATGAAAAGATTTCTCAAAATTACAATTATTATCGTTGCATTTTTTATAGCACCACAACAAGCAGAAGCACAATTCCTAAAAAAGCTAGGTAAAAAAGCACAAGAAAAAATAGAACGTGAAGCAGAAAGACGTACAGAAAGACGTGTTAATAAAGGAATAGACAAAGGTTATGACGGAATAGAAGATGAAATTGACGGCAAAAACAAAGACAAAAAGAAAAAAGGAGATAAAAAAAGTAAAGATAAAAAAGCATCTCAAAATGAAAATGATTCACAAGAAAATGATTCAAATTCTGATGATAACAACAACTCAAACAAAGAAAATAAAAAGAAAATAAAACCAACTGTAGTTTGGAGTAAGTTTGATTTTATACCTGGCGATACGGTTATTTTTGAAGATATGCCAAGTACCGATGAAGAAAATGGCGAATTTCCTAGTCGTTGGGATTTATATAAAGGAAATGCCGAAATTGGAAATGTAGATGGAAATAATGTAATTATGTTTTTACAAGGAGGATCTATAGTCCCCTATTTAAAAAATTCAAACGAAGATTATCTCCCAGAAATATTTACCATCGAATTTGATGTTTACTTTAAAGAAGATAACCCAGGAAGATATTGGTTGCATTTTTCAGATGATAAAAATCAATCTAGACTCTATCCACCTTTAGAAATTTATGTAAATGGATTAGAGATAAGTGATTCAAATAAAAGATACCCAGGTACCGATGATTTAAACTGGAATGAAAACCATGAAGGAAAATGGCGTCACATCTCAGTTGCTTTTACAAAAGGGAAATTTAAAGGGTATATGGATGATACCAGACTGATTAATATTCCTCATTTTGAACACGAGCCTACCGGTATTACTATTAGTGCAGAAAATAATAGTATTAATGAAAAATACCTCAAAAATATCCGTATCGCCAAAGGTGGTGTAAAATACTATGACCGAGTGCTTTCAGAAGGTAAAATAATTGTAAACGGTATCAAGTTTGACATTAACAAAGCTACTTTGAAACCTGAAAGCATGGGACCTATCAACAAAATATATAAGTTAATGACAAAAAATACAGAACTCAACTTTAGTGTAGAAGGACATACTGATGCTGATGGTGGAGACGAAGCCAATATGACTTTATCTAAAGCAAGAGGAAAAGCCGTTATGAATAAACTTATTGCTATGGGTATTTCTAAAGATAGATTAAAATATAATGGTTTTGGAGAAAGCAAACCTTTAGATAATAACAGCACACCTGAAGGTAAAGCCAACAACCGTAGAGTAGAATTTGTAAAGTTTTAGATTAACTAACGTCACTGCGAGGCACGAAGCAGTCTCATGAAAAATTGAGAGTTTACTTTGTTCTTCGCAAAGACTTTATTTTATGGTTTATCAAGATTTGAATTAACTCTCATTAGAATATCTTATATAATGAATGCTACAAAAAAATTATTTCTTATTCTCATTTTACTTGTTTTTACAGGAATAAGTAATGCCCAATCAACTGCTATAGAAGGGGTCTGGAAACTTACAGAAATACATGATGGCGATCAAACCTATCCCATGAACCTTTCTGTTAATTTTAAAGACGCTGGAAAAATTGAAATATCTGGAAGCAATGTTGGAAGTTGGTCTTTAGACAAGACAGAAAATACACTTACTATCAGTAGTGATTATTTGATGGCTTTAGAAGGAGAAAATAAAATAGAGACACTAAGCAATACCGAATTAAAACTAGTTAATACTAAGGGTGACATCAATAGTCTTACGCGAATGAGCCTTCCCAAAGGTGCCGAGCTTAACAATAAAGCAACAGGAGAATGGCTACTCAATAAGATTGAAAAACAAGGTGCAATTAACTTTATTGGTCAACTTGTTGATTTTAATAAAAATGGAATCTTTTATGTACAAGAAATGGTATTTGGGACTTGGGATTATAATAAATCCAACCAAGTATTGAATATTGATGCAGAAAGGATAACAGGAGATCATACTATTCTTAAAAATGATAACACGGAACTTATCCTAGAAAAAGAGGGAGAAAAACTGTATTTCAAAAAAACTAATAAACAAAAAATTCAATCAGAAAATAAGAAATCAGGTTTATTTGGGTCTTGGGAATTTGAGGAAGAAACCAATGCTGACCTAAAAAGATTTATAACTTTTAAAGCACCTGACAATTTCACAGTTCTCGAAAAAGGAGAAGGCATGGAAAGCAAGTCTGGTGGTATGTGGATTTTTGATGAAAAAGATAAAACACTTTTATTAATAGGACAAGTAGAAAACCTAAGAGGCTTAAGTAAAGTGATTGTCGTAACCAAAAAAGAATTTTCAGTAGAAAATAACGGGAAAATTTACATCTTAAAAAAGGTAGTACAAGATGCCGTTAATATTCAAAGATTGAGTTTCTCAGAAGAAGATTTTTATGATGATAATGGCGATTATAAATACTATGATGATGAACAAAAACTACCATGGCAAGATTCCTATCAAATGATTGCTGATTTATCGAAAGTTAAACATTTAGTATATAAATTTTCAACTTTAATTGAGAGTACAAAATCTTTTACCACCAAAATACTAACGGCAGATGTGATAGTTAATAAAGAAAAACAAACACTAAGTATTGACAATATTTTTAGTGGATATGACAAATATAATTTGCCCGATGATACACAATTATCTCCTAACGAATTTGATTATTATAATAAATTATACCCATTAGAAGGTGATTCTTATAGAATTGTAGGTAAAGAAGAAGTCATCACACCAGTAGGAACTTTTATCTGTACAGTAATAGAAGCCACAGCGAGTTTTGATGAAAAAATAAAACTCTGGATGATTAATGACAAACCAGGGATAATCGCAAAAATAATAAAAGATAGAGCAGGTGATTTAGGCTTTTATAAAGTCTATGAACTACAAGAAATAAATTAACATAACTAGCATGAAAAAAATATTTTTAATTAGCATTTTTATCTTTCCTTTGGTTTACACGATACAAGCCCAAGAAAATCCATCCACAGAAACACCATCAGCAGAAGAAGTACAAGAAGGTGTCAATGCATTACAAAACCAAGTAAAATCACTCTTTGAGTATTACGAAAAGTATGATGAAAATGCTTCTAAAAAAGATAAAAAGGATGCGCTAGACAAAACCATTGATGATATGGCAGGCAAAGGAAACGTAAGTGAAAAAGATAAAGCAGATTCTTTTAAAATAATTGATGCGTATATCAAAGGAGATAAAGGAGAAAAAATAGAAATCGATAAGCAGAAAAAGGAAGGGGTTGTAGACTTTCTTAATCAAATTAAAAACGGGGAACAAGATGCTTTAGCTATTTTTAAAGAGGCTACAACAGATGCCAAAATGGACCAAATGACGACAAGTGCAGCAATAGAACTGTATAAAAATGGAGTGAGATATAAAGACGGGCATCCAACCTGGTTCACTTTCGAAGAATTTAAAGCTCTAATTTTAAAAGATACCTCAAAGAACCCACCTCCAACAGATGGAGAAATAAGAACATTATTTAACGCTTGGAATGAAAGCCTTAAAAAAGGAAATCCACGTTTTAGACCTAATAATTAGATTATAAATACATTAAAATAATTAATATATAAACAAGTAAAATGAAAAACACAATCAAATTTTTAGCCATTTTAGTAATAATAAGCAGTTTTATGTCTTGTGAAGACTTAACCGATGTTACTTTTGACACCAGTATTACTGAACGCATTGATGTAAATATACCCAACACATCGGGAGAATCTGCTGCATTTAGTGCCCAAAACATTATTAAATTAGAAAATGGTAGTGGACAAATTGATGACTATCTAAATTATATTAAAGATGTCGAAATTAAAAAATTAAGCTACAAAATAATTAATTTCTCTGGTGATGAAAATGGTGTTGTTACAGTTAGTTTTAACGTCAATGGAACATTATTAAAAGAACATGTTGCAATGAATGTTAAAGCAGTAGCTGATAGCGGAGAAATATTTGAAGTTACTGATTTACAAGAATTAAATACCATAGCAACTGCTATGAAAAATAGTAAACAAGTTACTATAAGCTATAACGGAGATGCCATCACAAATGATACTTTAAATTTTAAAGTAGAAGTGACTCTCGAATTAGCTATCACAGCTGACCCTATTTAATAAACAACAATTCATAAAAGTAAAGGGTGTGCTTTTATGAATTATAAAAAAAACACCCAAAACAATCATTAATTAAGAATCAAAATTATGAAAAAAATTATTTTAACATTAGTAATCGTCTTAGGAATTTCACAATTCGCAAAAGCACAAATTGACATAGGTGCTGGTATCGCTCTTTGGGGAGATATGGGTATAGAAGTAAAAGCAGATTTCCCAGTTACTGAAGAAATTTCAATCTCACCATCCATTGACTATTTCTTTGAAGATTATCCAGGAGCCTCCATTACAAGTTTGGTATTTAATGTAGATGGACACTACAATTTTGAAGTTGGAGAAGGTTTTGTTGCCTATCCTATTCTTGGTATAAATTACTGGAATTACAGCATTAATTTTGATGATGAGTTGTATGATGATTTTGGAGGAACTAGCGGTGGTGATGTTGGCTTGAATGCAGGCGGCGGTGCCACATACGCACTATCAGACAGCATGAAACTATATGCAGAAGTGAAGTTTATGAGAAGCGATGTAGGCTTATCTGCTGGAATTCTATTTGGACTATAACAAATTTAGTCTAATACAATAAAAACTAAGGTATGTAGGCGTTAAATGGTTTAATTCTTACATGCCTTTTTTAGCTCTTTAACAAAATTAACAAATGATAAAAAACAAATGAAAAAACTTATTAGATTATCAGTCATGTTACTTCTTTTTGCAGCAATTTTTAACTCTTGTAAAAAAGATGACCCAGAACCAACAATTGAGTACAATTTAGATACTGAATATTTCACAGTTAAAGATGCTGCATACGTACAAGACGAATTTCCAGAGGCTTCAAGTGGATCAGCACCTAGCATTGAAACTCTTAATGGGAATCCATCTGTAATTCCAGGTGGTAGCAATCCAATTGCTATCCAAACAGATGATGATATTGCCAAAATATTAATTGGCGTCAGCGATGTTGGAGGTTATTTCAGTTTACCAGCATCTGAAGCTAAAACCACTGGAGATTACCTGTTTTATATATTGATGAATCAAACCTTAGCTGTAGAAACTTTTACTATTGTAATCGCTATACAAACTTCTGCTGGCGCAGTTAGTGAACACGAAACAATAGTGGTTTCTTTAGTACAAGTAGGTACAGGAAAATTACAAATTAGTTGTGCTTGGGATCAATTGAATGATGTAGATTTACATTTAGTAGAACCAAATGGTCAAGAAATATATTATGGTAGTAGCATATCAAATAATGGAGGTGAGTTAGACCTCGATTCTAATGCTGCATGTTATTTAGATTATATAAATAACGAAAATATAACTTATAGTGAAAATGCCATTGTTGAAAATGGTGAATATATAGTTCGCGTTGACTTTTGGTCAAATTGTGATATTACGGATAACACCAATTACAGTGTAACAGCTTATTACGAAGGCGTACTATTAACACCTACCACAGGGACAAATCCTTACCAAGGAAGTTTCGCGCCAAACGAAGATGATGCTGGTGGAATTGGTGATGGAGTTGAAGTGATGAAGTTTAGTATTTCAGGAGGTAAGTCAAATATTGAAACGCAATCTTTATTGAAATTTAATTATCCTTCCGATAAGAGAAGTACAAAAAATTTAAGTCCACAAAAAGGCAATATGTAAAAAAGAAATATTTTTTCCAAATGTATTCAATGGATACGTTGAATACATTTGGAATTTCATAAATAATAACCTTAAACAAATGAAAAAACTAAGCATTATCCTTTCTCTATTTATAGTAATAACTAGTTGTAAAGGAAACGAAAACAAATCAGCAGATAGTTTGTCTGTAAAATCAGATAAACAAGAAAGTAAACTCAAACGCTACGAAGTAAAATCAGGAATCATACAATATAAATCCACAGTTTCTGGTAAAGTGATGGGTAGTGTAATTACAGGGTCTGGTACAGAAAGCATCTATTTTAAAGATTGGGGTGCCATTGAACTTCTAGAAGAACAATCAACTCAAACAACCAAAACAAATATTTTTGGACGCAAAAATACCGAAACGACCAACACACACACCATGTCTAAACTTGACAATGGAGAAAGTTACCACGTCGATTTTGATAAAAAACAAATATTCTTACGTAGAGATATGGCAATGGATATGACCAAAGCCCTTCATCCAGATGCAGATGCTGGTGATGTCGGTAAAAATATGTTAGAAAGCATGGGGGGTAAAAAAATTGGTAATGAAACATATCTTGGTTATAATTGTGAAATATGGGATATAATGGGAGGTAAACAATGGATGTACAAAGGCACCGTTTTAAAACTAGAAATGACTATTATGGGTATTACAACCATTAAAGAAGCCACTAGCGCGAAATTTAATGTATCTGTATCAGATAAATACTTCCAACTACCTGATTTTCCTATTCAAAAAGAAGAAGGATTTTTAGATAATGATGCGTTTGAAGACGATATGGAAGATATGAATGCCAATATGGATAAATTAGAAAAAATGTCTTTCGAAGAATGGAAAAAATTAGCTCTTGCAGATAAAGAAGATGAAGAAATGCAAAATATGAGTGACGAAGAATTACTTCAAACATATGATATGTTGCAAAAAATGATAAAAATGAGAAAGGGTAAATAATCTTTTATTTATCTCAGAGTATTTGCAATTTTAAGTATTAAAAATATATATTCTTTAAAAAAGGGTGTTCGTTATCTATAATAAACGTACACCCTTTTTTCTAGAGTCAGCATAACAATTATCAACAGCTTTTAACATAAGACTGCAGGCTTTGCGTTATGATAATAAAAATTTATCAAAAATTACAGTAAAAATAATTATTGATTTTTTTTGTAATATATTGAGAATGAAGTACCTTTGTGTTGTACTCACTCTAAAATAGATTTGCAAATGAAAACATTTCTCAAAATCTTAGTAGTAGTCGCTGTATTCCTACTAACACCACAACAAGTTGAAGCACAGTTTTTAAAAAAATTAGCCAAAAAAGCTGAAGACAAAATTGAGCGTGAAGCTGAAAGACGTGCACAAAGACGAGTAGATAAAAAAATTGATGAAAAATATGATGAAATTGAAGATGAAATTGATGGAAAAAATAAAAAGAAAGAAGAAAAGAAAACAAATAAAAAATCTAAAAAAGAAAAGGATAAGAATATAGATAACAATAAGACTGACACAAAATTAATCATGGTTTGGAATAAATTTGATTTTATTCCTGGCGATAAAATAATTTTTGAAGACAACCTAATTGGAGAAGAGAATGGAGAGTTCCCTTCTAGGTGGGATTTACACGATGGAAATGCTGAGAATGCAGTATTCGGAAATGAAAATGTAATTATGTTCAGAGATGGTGCCCCATCTATTGTCCCGTATCTTAAAAACTCAAAATCTGACTATTTACCAGAAGTATTTACTGTTGAGTTTGATCTTTATCTTCCAAGTAATGATTTTACTGTTTATTTTTATGACAAGAAAAACCAAAGTCAACCAAATGGATCAAGCTACCTAAGCATATCAACAAATGGAATGTTTTTTAGACCAGCGAGTAGTGAAATTCCTGGTAAGAAAACAATCAAAGAGACTTGGGCTCACATTGCTATAGCCTATACAAATGGAAAATTAAAAGCTTATATTGATGAAACAAGATTGATAAATATACCACACCTTCCCTTCAATCCATCAGGAATAACGCTACTTGGCTACCATGCAAGCAACAAACACCCTTATTTTATAAAAAATTTCCGAATAGCTGAAGGAGGCGTAAAATATTACGACCGATTCCTCCAAAACGGTAAAATTATTGCCAATGGTATTCGATTTGATATAAATAAAGCAACTCTACGACCCGAATCTATGGGCATAATTAATAAAATAGTTATTTTAATGAAAGATAATCCTGATATAAATTTTAGTGTTGAAGGACATACCGATAGTGATGGTGATGATGCTTTTAATCTGAAACTTTCAGAAAATCGAGCAAAAACCGTAATGAATACGATGATAAATATGGGAATAGCTTCCAACCGACTCGCTTTTAAAGGCATGGGAGAAAGTAAACCTATTGAAAGTAATGGAACTCCTGAAGGGAAAGCAAATAACCGTAGAGTAGAATTTGTGAAAATGTAAAAACAATAGATAGTTATATTAATCAATAAAAGAGATACATCATGAAAAAAGTAATCTTTTTATTTATATTTAGCTTATTAATCCTACCTCTATCAGCACAGTTCAAAGCAAAAATGGTATTTAATACCATGGATAAACAACGAGATTTTATCGTTTATTCAGCGGATGATGGGTATCGTTATGAATTTAATGAAGACGGTCAGGAAGGTATTATTCTTGTAGAAAAGGGTTCACAGCAATTAATTATATTGATGCCTCAACAAAAAATGGCGATGAAAAGTGCTGCTAGAAGTCCAATGAGCATGGCCAGTGATCCTTTACAATCCTATGAATACCATAAAGCTACGGGAATTCTTAAAGAAGTTGGTAAGGAAACACTAAATGACATTGAGTGTACAAAATTTGAGTTGTGGAATAAAGAAAATTCGAGTCAAAAAATGTACACTGTTTGGCTTTCAGATAAGTATGAGTTTCCAATTAAAATGGTCAATCATATTGATGGCGTAGAAGGAACTGGTATGGAATTAAAAAATATTGAACCTTGGACACCTAACGCTGATAGTTTTTCAATTCCTGAATCTTATCAAGTTATTGTCGCGCCCTAATTATTGTGGGAGTGTATTATTAATTGTATTTTAAATGGTAATTGGTATAAATTATAATTACTTACTAAAGGACTACCACTGAATAGTTTTTTAGTTACTTCATTTTTTTGGGTAAGTTTCATCACCTGATGAAACCGAAGAAGAGCACCGCTAGTCGGTGCTCTTTATCTATCATCCTTTGATAAACATACAAAAGCCATAAATGTTATTTACAAATATTGTAAATTTGCAAACATTACTACTAATATCAAGTGAAATACTCGAATTATGAAAGATAAATTAAAAGATTTTTTTGCATTACAATTTGAAGAAGAGTTAATTGACGAAATCGTTGAAGTTGGTGAAGTAAAGTTTTACAGAGAAGGTGAATTATTGTTAAATGTAGGTGATAAAGTTAACTTTTTCCCTTTTTTATTACGTGGTGTATTTAAAATTTTAAGTGAAGATAAGCACGGTAACGAAGTAGTAATGTATTTCTTAGAACGTGGAGATACCTGTGCTTGTGTATTTATTAATTCTTTAAATGCGGAAAAAAGCTGCATTAGAGCTGTAGCTGAAACTGACTCAGAAGTTATATTAATAAATGTCAAACAATTTGATGATTGGTTGGTAAAATATAAAACCTTCCGTAACTATGTTCTTGAAAGTTATAATTTACGACTTAAAGAAATGATAGAAGCTATTGATACTTTGGCTTTTAAAAAAATGGATCAACGTTTATTAAAATATTTACACGATAAAGTGCAAGTGCTTCGAGTAACCACACTAAATACTACACATCAAGAAATCGCCTATGACCTAAATACCTCACGTGTTGTAGTATCTCGATTACTGAAACAACTTGAAAACGAAGGAAAAATTAAGCTTAGACGTAATAAAATTGATATATTAAATCTATAATTTATCAAGTCAATAATTTGTAATGCGTAAAGTTGATGCATTAATGACTTGCACATGATATTCTCTCGCTTGATAAGGAACATCAGATGAACTACCATCTAAACTACTAAATGTGCTATTATCACAAGGACATTTAAAAAACAGGCCGTCAAAAGACATTCTAGAACACGCTGTTATTGTTAAGTGTGGACAAGCTCTTTCAAAAGCGACGTAGGAACTATTTCTATTAATTAAAAAGATTCCTTTAAAACCATATTCAGGAGTTATTGGTGTTTCAGACCAACCTCCTGGAATTTGTAAATCTACGTATATAGGAAGACTTAAATTAATCGTAACATCTACCACTCTATCGGGCAACAAATCGTTATACTGCGTATCATCGCAAGATAAAAAGGCAAGTATAAATAGTAAAAAAAATAATTGTTTCATAATCACATTTACATATTCTAGAAACGCAATTTAGTACTAATTCGTATAAATTATGTACATTTGCAGTCTAAATCTCATCCTAAGCAATATCGGAATGGGATTTTTGTTATTATAGGAATCCAGAAAAATAAAGGTGTTTTGTAAATATCTATCTAAAAATTCCATGATAAGCCTATAAAATTAAGATTATGAGTAAATTATCATATTATACCGAAGAAGGACTTCTTAAATTGAAAGAAGAACTCAACTATTTGGAACACACTAAGCGTCCTCAAGTATCGCAGGCTATTGCTGATGCAAGAGATAAAGGAGATTTAAGTGAAAATGCGGAATATCACGCTGCTAAAGA
>JAUVBX010000057.1 GCA_030590985.1 Lutibacter sp.
ATTCTGAATCTTTTTTCCGTAAGTAGAAAATGGGCTTTTCTTTTGCAAATGCATAACCAATTTCGATTCCAACACCAATTGATTTTGTGGTTAACTCTGCAATGAGAAAATCGGAACTTTCAATTTCCTCAAATGCAACTTTCATCATTTCTTTTTCTTGATTCGCTTTGAAATTATATTTATCCACAAAAACAAGTAATTCTACATTGTATTTATTGAACAAAATTTTCAAACTCTCAATTTCTTTGTCAAATTGTTTTCTATTAGAATAACTAATTGCAAAATATGCTTTCTTCATTTTATGTTTGTTCAAATTACCTACAACACCCATATAAACACCATCATTTCTAATTATTTACTATCCCGCTAAAAAGGTAAATCTTTTTCATCACTAGCTTTCGGAGTTTGAGGTGACTTCGATTCGGAATCTTGTGTTGTAGTCGTTGATTGAATATTCTGATTCTCTTCCTTTTTATTACTTAAAAAAGTTAGTTCTCGCACATGAATTTCGGTAGTATAGCGTGTTTGTTCATCATCTCCAGTCCATTGACGTGTTTTAATACGTCCTTCGCAATAAATTTTATCTCCTTTAGTCAAATATTTCTCACAAATCTCTGCCAGTTTATTTCGAACTACGATATTATGCCATTCTGTTGTAGTTACACGATCACCATCTTTGTTAGTATAACTTTCATTTGTCGCTAATGGAAATCTACCTATAGAATTTCCTCCTTCAAAATAATGCATTTTAACTTCATCTCCTAAATGCCCGATAAGCATTACTTTATTTAATGTACCCTTCATAATAAACGATTTTTGATTTGAAACAAAGTTACTATTTTTTTTGTTCAATAAACTCTTCAATAAAACTATGTATAACTATTGGAAAAGGAAATTTTGAAACTTTCTGCCACCTAATAGTTTTTTTATTAAATGACTCTAATTCCAATAGCCAATATTTAATATGTAAATGTTGATGCGATAATTTATGAAGTATCACTTTAGGAGTAAGTAATTGCATATTGTAATTTTGATCTTTGACGAAATTGAGAAAATCACTATTTCGAATTAATTGGTCAAAATCAATCTCAACTTCTGTTTCAACTAGTGGAAATTCATAAAGATTTTGCCAAATCCCCTTACCTTCTCTTTTTTGAATATATGTTTTGTTTTCTTTTGTATCTACCACTAAATAATTAAAAAATCGTTTCCTAATTTTAATTTTATTCTCTTTTTGCGGTAGTATTGCTACTTGTTTTTTTTGTAAGGCAACACAAGTATCATTTAAAGGACAGTTTTGACAATCAGGTTTTGAAGGAGTGCATTGTAAGGCTCCAAATTCCATAAGAGCTTGATTAAATAATCCTGGGTTTTTAAAGTCGATTAATTCAACAGCTAAAGCTTTAAATTCTTTTTTCGCTTTACCTGTATTTATTGGTGTTTCTATCCCAAAAAATCGAGCTAAAACTCTAAATACATTCCCATCTAAAACTGGTGTTTTCTCATTATAACAAAAAGAAGCAATCGCCGATGCTGTATAATCACCAACCCCTTTAAGTTTGAGCAATTCTTTATAAGTGTTTGGAAATTTTCCATTTAAATCATTATAAATATTTCTAGCAGTAAAATGCATATTGCGTGCTCTAGAGTAATAACCCAAACCTTGCCATAGCTTTAAAACATCTTGCTCTGAAGCTTCGGCTAAATCTTTAAGTTTGGGATAGGTTTTTACGAAATTCTCATAATAAGGTAAACCTTGCGTAACTCTAGTTTGTTGTAAGATAATCTCAGAAAGCCATATTTTATAGGGATCTTTAGTATGACGCCAGGGCAAATCTCTTTTGTTTTGCTGAAACCATGTAATAATTATATCTGAAAATAAATTCTCCATATCGTTTGGCAAGATAACTCATTCTAGCATGTGTTACAATACCCTAAAAATATTTCGTTATTAACCTGAGTTCGAACTCAGATTATTAGTTAATTGTATGATAAAGTCTAATTTGATAAGATTTTATAGCAAAGGCTTTATTATATTTGCAACACCAAAATAATATGACCAAAAAACCGACAACATTAAAACAAAAGCTAACCTACAAATATCGTATGGTTATTTTAAATGAAGATACGTTTGAAGAACGCTTCTCGTTTAAACTCTCACGTCTAAATGTATATGTCTTTGGTGGTATTTTTGCCATTATATTAATTGCACTAACTTCTTTATTAATTGCTTTCACCCCATTACGTGAATATGTCCCAGGATACTCTTCAACCGCCTTAAAGAAAAAAGCAACTGATTTAACCTATCAATTAGATTCACTAGAAAATGTATATCAAATTAATGATACAAAACTTTCTGCTATGATATCAGTCCTTAGAGGAGATGAGAATGTTGTTGATTATCAAATTAGAGTTGATTCAATTATCAAATCCAATCAAGAAAACAGTACGCAAAATCTATATGCAAGTAGAGCAGATTCTGTTTTTAGACGAGATATTGATAATCAAGATAAATTTAACGTAAATACAAGTCAAGCATCTGAGATTAGTACAATGTTGTTTGCTCCAGTAACGGGGACAATCACTAACAAATTTAACAGTGAAGAAAATCATTTTGCCATTGATATAGCCGTAAAAAAGAATACACCTATTAAGGCTATAACAGATGCAACTGTAATTTTTTCTGAATGGTCAGTTGATACAGGTTTTGTCATTATACTAGATCATGGAAGCAACTTATTATCTGTGTACAAACACAATTCGCAATTGTTTAAAAAACAAGGTGAATTAGTTAAATTAGGAGAAGTAATTGCTTTAGCTGGATCAGCAGGTACCTTAAGTACTGCTACTCATTTACACTTTGAACTCTGGTATAACGGCTACCCCATTGACCCTACTAATTTTATGGATTTTGAATAATGAGTATTAAGGCAAATTTAGCATTGGCTTTTGCCAAACGTATTCAAAAACAAGTCTATTCATGGGCTGATAAACCCTATATAACTCAAGATAAAGTTTTTAATTATCTAATCAGAAATGGGAAAAATACTATTTTTGGAAAGGAGCATCAATTTAAATCTATAAAAACTTACGAGGACTTTAAAAAACAAGTTCCTATCAATGATTATGAAGGTTTAAAACCGTATATTCAGAAAATTATCGATGGAAAATCTGATGTGCTATGGAAAGGAAAACCTAAATATTTTGCTAAAACATCTGGAACAACTTCTGGAGCTAAATATATTCCCATCACTAAAGCTTCTATGCCAACACATATAAAAGCGGCTCGTAATGCTTTGCTGTTTTATATTGTAAATTCAAAAAAAGCTGATTTTGTAGATGGTAAAATGATTTTCTTACAAGGAAGCCCTATTCTAGGTGTAACAGCTGGCATCAAAACAGGAAGGTTAAGTGGTATTGTTGCACACTTTGTACCATCTTATTTGCAAAAAAATCGTCTGCCCAGCTGGGAAACAAATTGCATAGATGATTGGGAAACCAAAGTAGAACATATCATTGATGAAACAGAACATCAAGATATGACAGTTATTAGTGGAATCCCTTCTTGGGTACAAATGTATTTTGAAAAACTACACGAAAAAACAGGGAAAACTATAAGCGAACTATTTCCCAATTTTAATTTCTTTATTTATGGTGGTGTCAACTTTGAACCTTACAAAAGTAAATTTGAAAGCCTTATTGGAAAAAAAATTGACTATGTAGAGTTATACCCTGCATCAGAAGGTTTTATTGCTTATCAAGATTCACTGACTCAAAAAGGAATGCTTTTACTATTAGATGGGGGAATATTCTATGAGTTCATTCCAGCAAAAGAATTCTATGATGAGAATCCAACACGTATTTCTTTAAGAGATGTAAAAAAAGATGTTAATTATGTAATCATACTAAACACCAATGCAGGACTTTGGGGTTACAATATTGGTGACACAGTTGAATTCACGTCATTAAAACCGCATCGTATTAAAGTTACAGGACGTATTAAACATTTTATTTCTGCTTTTGGCGAACATGTAATTGCCAAAGAAGTAGAACAAGCCTTACAAGAAGCTTTGATAGGAACTTCGTATACTATCAGTGAATTTACAGTAGCACCTCAGGTAAATCCAAAGGATGGACTACCTTATCACGAATGGTTTATAGAATTTGATAATGTACCCGATGATTTAGATGGGTTTACTCAAAAAGTAGAAAATGCCATGCTGAGTCAAAATAGCTACTACAAAGATTTAATTGATGGTAAAGTGCTACGCAGTCTTGTGATCACCAAAGTAAAAAAAGGAGGATTTCACGAATATATGAAATCTATTGGCAAATTTGGTGGGCAAAACAAAATTCCACAATTGTCTGATAATCGAAAAATTGCAGAGATTTTAGAAAACTATAAAATGCAGTAAATACGTTGCATGCAACGCATCAACATCGCCTACAACGTTTTTGCCATAGTTTTTTTTTCATTATATTTTTGATTATTAAAGTTTTAACTCGTAACTTACGTCTCCATACTGGAAAACTAACTTAATCTTAAGTTTTCCTATATACATTCTAAAAAATCTTTCTTAAAACTCATCAGGTAAGTTATGCGGTTACCGAAAAGCATATAGAGTAGGTATAATTGAAAAATTTATAAAATGAAACCAAAACTATCCTTACACATTTTTCTTTTTTTCTTGACGGTGTTTATCTATGGGCAAACACCTACTTTTCAAGTGACAAAAGGAATAGATGACCTTCATTTTCATGATTTAAACATCGAACTTATAGATGATGGTACAAATGATTTTATTGTAGCTGGGAACCTTTTTGATCCTAGCATGCAAAACTATGACCCATTTCTCATGCGTGTTGATCAGGCAGGTAATGTAATGTGGTTTATGGACTATATGGCACCAGAAATGGAAAAAGCCAGATGTTTTGATATTGTGGTGCATGGTGATATCATTGCAATGACAGGGTCAGCTGACATAACTGGGATTCACAAAATGTTTATAGCTGAGTTTAATGCTTCGGGAGGTACTAGTTTAAATTCCAAATACTATGACATAGTAGATCCAGATTATCATGGAAGGGGTTTGCATATTATTACTACGGAATCTGGTGATCTTGGGCCTGGTTATGCTGTGGGTGGCTTTATAAGTGATATGTATCCTTTTAGTCCTGGAAATTCAAATTTTGGGTTTGTTGTACGGACTGATGCCATGTTAAATCCTTTTTGGAATGCAATAATAAATACCAATGTTACTGGAGCAAATATTGATTTTGATATGGTTAACCATATTACTGAAACACCAACTGGGTTCTTCCTAACAGGAGGTGCTACTACCTTGACATCAAGTGCTGCTATAGTACAAGGTATCTTAGCTCATAAAATTGATTTTATAGGAACTTTCATGTGGGATTCAAGTTATGTGAATGTTACTGCAAATATGAATAACCTAAGTGTCGATGCCTATTATGATACTGCAATACAAAAATTATTTATGTTGTGTAATTATGAACATACAGCATATTTTGGAAATACAACTATTGACGATTCAACAGGTGCTATAGACCTGACACGTTCGTGGTTGGCTACTGATACTGATAATCCAGATAAATATGGGTTTAGTATTAGAAATTCGGTGTTGACTTCAAATAATCTTTTAATTTCCGGATATGATAGAGATGAAACTTGGGTCGATAACGATGGGGTTACCCAAAACGGACAAAGTAATATATTTTTATATGAATTTGACATGAATTCAGGAGTTATCCAACCACCGACCATACAATATTTGGTGCCTCATGTAGAACCACAACCAGACGAGTTTAATTTTTGGAATATACAAATGCCTGTTATTTATTATCCCGAAATTACCTCGCTATCTAGTGACATGGTTAATTACTATCATGTTGGATATAGAACTCGAAATTCTGTCAATTTTACAGAAGTGGAATTAGTAAAAACAAAAGGGGACAAATTAAACGATTGTGAAAATTTGAATTTTTCTCCTACTATTTTAGCTTTGGAATATTTTGCTGCTGTGGTATTTTCACATATTGAAGATGTAATGGCAGAATCGATAGTTTTTGTTGAAAATCCGCTTCCACACAATGTCTATACTTGTGATCCTGGAATTGGAGTTGATGAAAGTGAACTATCTTCATTGCAACTTTTCCCAAATCCAACAAAAGATTACTTATATGTTGAAGTAACACAAAATATAACTTTCTATAAAATTACAGATTCTTTAGGAAGGGTTTTATTACAAGATGTGCTTCAAGAAGGAACCCCTATTGATGTTAAGAATTTAAAAAGCAGTATTTATATTATTGAGTTCTATGATAAAAATAACCTGATAACTACTCAAAAGTTTATTAAATATTGATATTAAATTTTCAATCAATTCTTTTATGCAAAAGGGTTCGCTTTAGGTGAACCCTTTTTTTAGAAGTCGCAGATTTTAGAATACAGAAAGAACTACAGCCATCAATAAAAGTGAGATGGTGGGAGTTTTATTTTGATTTATTTAGACTTTGACAAATTAAGTCCGAAACTTAAGTTTTATCAACAATCTATACTCCAGTGCTCCCAAAACCACCAGCTCCACGATCGGTCGAATCTAATTGGGTTACTTCAGTCCAATCTGCGCGTTCGTGTTTTGCAATCACCATTTGGGCAATTCGTTCGCCATCATTGATAGTGAAAGCTTCGTTAGATAGATTCACTAATATCACACCAATTTCTCCACGATAATCCGCATCGATAGTACCTGGAGCATTTAATACGGATATACCTTTTTTCGCCGCCAAACCACTGCGTGGTCTAACTTGTGCTTCATATCCAACAGGTAGTGCCATAAATAACCCTGTTTTGATGATTGCACGTTCTAAAGGTTTTAAAACTATTGGTTTATCAAGATTAGCACGTAAATCCATTCCAGCTGAAGCGATGGTTTCATAACTTGGAAGTTCGTGTTTTGATTTGTTGATAATGTTGATGTTCATAAATCTAAATTTTTACTATAAGCTTTATACTACTCTGTGTAATCTATCAAATAACAACTTTCGTAATTGCGTATAGTTCATAACTTCTTCTAAATCTTCTCTGATAGGTTTATTCTCTTTAAATTTTTCAGTGATTTCATTGATTTTTTCAGCAATTAAAATACGTCTTAAATTGAGTACTACATCATTTACTAATTTGGTAATATGTGCTTCTTTAGGTTTCACGATAATATTCCTACTCTCCCAATCACTTAATTGATATTTTTCATCATCCATCAATATATGTGAAGTAACTTCAGCTATACTACTTTCTTCATGCTGAGAAAGATGTTGAATATCTATAGTCTGCTCTTGATTTAATTGATGAATAATTACATTATAAATATTTTGAAATGATGGATTTGTAAAGGCAACCTCATCTTCTTGTAAGTTTAGATAAATCTCTTGTGCAACAATGTTTTCATAAATCTCCTTATTTAATTTCAGATTTCCCCTCGAATCTTTTCCTTCTACCCAATCTATAAATTCAGCTTTTTGATTACCATACAACAATAAAATCTTGATAATTTCACGTTCGTATTTTTCTAACTGGTTTATTTTTGGAAGTTCTTGATGTTGTTTTTTAACAACCTCCATCTGTCTTATTTCTTGATATCGAACACCACCTTTATCTTGAAGCGATTTCGCAATTTGCTGAGCTAAATTACTAAACAATACCTCTTCTGATACATCCATTAAATTAGCACATTCTTTTACATAAATCTCTCGTTGAATTCTATCAGGAATAACAGAAACACTATGAATTATATCGCGTACTAAATCAGCTTTTTTAACAGGATCTGATTGAGCCTCTTTTAGTAATACAGAAATCTTGAATTTGATAAAATCTTTGGGATTATCACTAAGATAAATGGCTAATTCTTCTGAAGACACTTTTTTAGCATAACTATCTGGGTCATCACCATCAGGAAAAGTCAAAACCTTAACATTCATACCCTGTTCTAATATCAAATCTATACCACGCATAGAGGCACGAATACCGGCTGCATCTCCATCAAAAAGTACTGTAATATTTGGAGTCAAACGTTTGATTAATCGTATTTGATCTGAAGTCAAAGCAGTTCCTGAGGAAGCTACCACGTTTTCAATTCCAGCTTGATGTAATGTAATCACATCAGTATAACCTTCAACTAAATAACAATTATTTTCTTTAGCAATACTTTGTTTAGCGTAATAAATGCCATAAAGTACTTTACTCTTATCATAAATTTCACTAGTAGGTGAGTTTAGATATTTAGCCGCTTTTTCAGTCATATTCAATATACGACCTCCAAATCCTAAAACCCTACCACTCATACTGTGAATCGGAAATAATACACGACCTTTAAAACGATCGAATTGTCTATCAGTTTTTACAATTGTTAAACCCGTTTTTTCTAAATATTTTAGTTCATAACCTTTACTTAATGCATTTTTACTAAAAGCTTCCCATTCGTTTAAGGCATATCCAAGTTGAAATTTCTTTATGGTTTCTTCTCTATAACCTCTTTCTTTAAAATAACTTAAACCAATAGCTTTACCTTGCTCGTTATTGAATAAAATATCATGAAAATAATCTCTTGCATATTCAGAAACCACATACATACTTTCCCGTTCATCTAACACCTTCTTCTGTTCATCATCTAACTGAGTTTCTTCAATCTCAATATTGTATTTTTTGGCCAACCACCGAAGTGCTTCAGGATACGTATAATGTTCATGTTCCATTAAAAAAGACACAACATTACCTCCTTTTCCCGAACTAAAATCTTTCCAAATCTGCTTTACAGGAGAAACCATGAATGAAGGTGTTTTTTCTTCAGAAAAAGGGCTCAAACCCTTAAAATTACTTCCCGATTTTTTTAGTTGAACAAATTCTCCAATCACCTCCTCTACCCGGGCAGTTTCAAAAATTTGGTCTATGGTTGATCGGATTATCATTTTAATCTTGAATTATTTATTGTTAAATCATTGAATTGTTTATTTGTTGAATCATCTAACTGATTCAACATTAAATTTTCAAATCATTTATTCATCCACTTTTAATCGAGCTGTTGCCTTTGTATCGTTACTATCAAAAGATTGAGATAAATATTTGTAATATCCGACAATACCAATCATAGCGGCATTGTCAGTTGTATATTCAAATTTAGGGATATAGGTTGTCCAACCCCTCGTTTTTTCTAATGCTTTTAGTCTTTTTCTAATTTCACTATTTGCACTAACTCCTCCTGCAATGGCAACATGAGTTATCCCTGTTTTTTTTACAGCATTATTTATTTTATCCATCAAAATATTGACAATTGTCTCTTGAATAGAAGCACATATATCATCTAAATTTTCTTTTACAAAGCTAGGATTTAATTTAACTTCTCTTTGAATAAAATAAAGAATTGCCGTTTTAAGACCACTAAAACTAAAATCTAAATCACCTACTTTTGGTTTTGTAAATTTATAAGCATACGGATTCCCATTTTTAGCATGCTTATCAATTAAAGGGCCTCCTGGATAACCTAAGCCCAATATTTTAGCTGATTTATCATAAGCCTCTCCAACCGCATCATCTAGAGTACTCCCTAAAATTTCCATTGAAAAATAGTCCGTGATTTTTACAATTTCTGTATGTCCTCCACTTATCGTTAAACATAAGAATGGAAAAGGTGGTTTTTGTTGCGTATCTTCCTCAATAAAATGTGCTAAAATATGCGCTTGCATATGGTTTACAGCAATCAAAGGAATACTTAAACCTTGTGCTAATGATTTAGCAAATGACGTACCCACTAACAAGGAACCCATCAATCCTGGTCCTTTAGTAAAAGCGATGGCAGATAGGTCTTTTTTTACGATATTTGCTCTCTGTAAAGCCTGTTGCACAACTGGTACAATATTTTGTTGGTGTGCACGAGATGCCAATTCAGGAACTACACCACCATATTCGGAGTGAATTTCTTGATTGGCCACAACATTAGACAGTACTTTACCGTTGTGTAGTACAGCAGCGCTGGTGTCGTCACAAGATGACTCAATTGCTAGTATGTAAACTGATTTATTAATAAATAATTACATTTAAAACAGACATAAATATTGTATCATAATGAGCAAAAATAAACATATCAAACGAGCATGACAAATTTAAAACACACAAGATTATTTATTGATGATCTTACCTTGTCTGTAGAGATTCTTTCTGACCTTTTAAAAACAATAATAGATTAGGTGAAACGATTTATAAAAATAGTATTAAAAATAGTAGTAGTTTTATTTATACTACTTCTTATTATTAGCATTGCTTTTTCTTATCCAAAAGTTCAAACAGCTCTTGCA
>JAUVBX010000059.1 GCA_030590985.1 Lutibacter sp.
CTAACTGAGCTTTAGCTTCTTCAGATATTACTTCTTTTGGTGCTGGACAACCTTTTAATTCTTCAAGACCTGCTTCTTTTGGACATTTATCATCTTTATCTAAGATTCCATCACCGTCTGTATCTGGCCAAGGACATCCTTTATTAGCTTTTGGACCTGCTTTTTGTGGACAATCATCTTTAGAATCGATGATACCATCACCGTCTGCATCAGGACATCCATTATTTGCTTTAGTTCCTTTTACTTTTGGACAATCGTCTTTTACATCAACAATACCATCACCATCTGTGTCTGGACAACCGTTAAATTCAACTGGACCAGCAACTTCTGGACAAGCATCATCACCATCTTTTATACCATCACCGTCAGTATCTGGACAACCATCAAATGCTTCTAAACCGAATGTTTCAGGACAAGCATCATCATCATCATAGATACCGTCACCATCTGTGTCAGTGCCACCAAATTTAACTAATATGCCTAAATTATGTTGAAAGAATGGTGCAAAATTATTATCAAAAGAATGTTTGTATTGAGATTGTACATTAAGTGCAACATTTTCGTGCATCCATAAGTTAAATCCTAAACCACCGTTTAAGGTTCCAGATCCTTCCCAATCAAGCCAGTTGTAACCGCCACCACCTAACAAATATGGAGCGAACCAACCTTTTGCATTAAATAAGTTTAAAAGATTGTATTTAATGTTACCATCTAACGCTAAAAGAGCTAAATCACCAGGATTATACTCTTCTGCATTACCCATTTTAGTTATTTTATTTACACTTAAGCCAAACTCTAATGTAAAACCATCATTTAAATATCTACCTAGACCTACTGAGGATATGGTAGGAATAACATTATAATGATCTTCAGCATTAAAATACTCTTCCATCCAACCTGAACTATTATGATGATCAGTAAGATTTCCTGGATGGTTGGTTGGGTGATAATCGATCGCGTTTACACCAAAACTAATTGCCCATGGATTGTTCTTATCCTGAGCGTTCATGTTGTTTAAACCAACAAAAACTAACAAAGCCACTAGGGCAATTTTAAAATTTCTCATTTTTGATTTACTTTTAATTAAATTAGGATTATTTTCAAAGTTATAAAAAACCTTATTAAATAAGGATGTTTAGGCAAATTTATAATAAATTTTGATAATTGAGAAGCTATTATGGGAAAAATTTAAAATTACGCTAGAGTTTACGAGTAATACTAATACCATCTCTTATGGGTAAAAGCAAAGTTTCTACTCTTGTATCATTTATAAGTTTCGTATTATAAGCGATTATTGATTTCGTATCGAGATCATTTTTTAAAGGCTTATTAATAATTTTTCCTCCCCACAAAACATTGTCTGATAGTATTATACCACCTGCATTTACCTTGTCAATTATTTGTTCGAAATAATGACCATAATTAATTTTATCTGCGTCAATAAATATTAAATCATAAGTGTTGTTGAGTTGCGGTATAATATCTAATGCATTGCCTGTAAATTGAAGTATTTTTTTGTCTAATCCTGCTTTTTTAAAGTGTTTTTTTGAGAAATCTACCAATTCTTCATTACAATCTATTGTGTGAATCATCCCATTCTCTGCTAAACCTTCTGCTAAACACAAGGTAGCATAGCCTGTATAAGTTCCAATTTCTAATATCATTTTGGGTTGAATCATCTTTGAAATCATCGACAATAATCGTCCTTGAAAGTGTCCACTCAACATTCGGGGTGTTAAAACTTTTTGCCAAGTTTCTCTCCTTAATTCCTGTAATATTTTAGATTCAATAGCTGTGTGCTTTTCTGAATAATCAAGAATAGACTGCGAAATAAAACTCATTGTAATAATTGATTTAATAGTCCCAAAAGTAGTCAAAACTATACAAATCAAAAAACTTAATTTATGCTTATCTTAGCCGTTTATTAACTAACTAATTCAAGTAATTTTATGCGTATTATTATACCTATGGCTGGTATCGGTTCTCGTCTAAAACCACATACATTAACAGTTCCTAAACCTTTAACTCTTATCGCTGGAAAATCAATTGTGCAAAGATTGGTCGAGGAAATTGTCACAGTAGTTGGACAAAAAGTTACTGACATTGGATTCGTAATCGGACCTGCTTCTAAAGGTTTTCCCTCTGACACCAAACAACAATTAATTAAAATAGCAGAAGAATTAGGAGCTCATGGAAGTGTATTTGTGCAAGAAGAAGCGCTTGGTACTGCACATGCTATTTACCAAGCACATAGCTTATTACAAGGACCTTGTGTTGTTGCTTTTGCCGACACTTTATTTAAGGCAGACTTCACATTAAATGATAAAAATGACGGGGTTATTTGGGTAAAAAAAGTTGAAAATCCAAAAGATTTTGGGGTGGTGAAACTACAAAATGGGATTATTACAGATTTTGTTGAAAAACCCGAAATATTTGTCTCTGATTTAGCCATAATCGGCATCTATTATTTTAAAGAAGCTGAAAAACTACGCTTTGAGATTGATAATTTAATAGAAAATGACATTAAAGGAAAAGGAGGTGAATATCAACTCACAGATGCTCTTGAAAATTTAAAACAAAAAGGAGCTCAATTTGTACCTGGTACAGTTACAGACTGGATGGACAATGGCAATAAAGAAGTAACTGTTGAAACTAACCAAAAAGTGTTAGAATACACATATAAGGATGGAGAAAACTTAGTGTCTGATTCTGTTATTTTAGAAAATTCAAAAATAATTCCTCCGTGCTATGTTGGAAAAGGAGTTTTGTTAAAAAACAGTACTGTTGGCCCTCATGTATCATTAGGAGATAATAGCAAGATTAGCAATTCAACGATTAAAAACTCGTTAATCCAAAAGAATGTTAAGATCAATAATGCAACATTAAATAAAGCCATGATAGGAAATAATGTAAAATTTGATGGTGACTTTACAAGTGTAAGTTTGGGTGATTTTACGGAATTAATATAAATGATAAAACATATTTTATATAGTATCATACTAATTCAACTATTCAGTATTACTGCATTTGCACAAGACGATTCTGAAGAAGGAACTACAAGTGCTGAAACTTTTGAAAAAGAGGAGCTTCTCAAAGAAAAACATTTACTAAATTTTAAAGCATCTTTTATTGAATCAATTAAACAAAGAAGTATTGAGAATTATGATAAAGCATTAGAATCATTATCTATTTGTGAAAATATTTATCCTAATAACGAGGCAATGCTTTTTGAAAAAGCAAAAAATCACTTTGCATTAAAACAATATATTGAAGCACATCACTATTGCGATAAAGCCTTAGATTTAAATCCCAATAATTTCTGGATAAAAACTTTGTCTAGAGATATTTTTGAAAAAGAACATAATTTTCCTGAAGCTATAAAAATTCAAAAAGAATTATATTCTAAAAAACAATCAGAGGCTGGCAATCTTTTGAAACTATATTATCGCACTAAAAAAATCAAAGAAGGTCAAATGTTTATTAGTGAAATTGACAGAAAAAGTATTTATGTCTTAAATCTAGATTTTTATAAAAAACATTTTAAAGTTGTTACAAAATCAGCCGAAAACAACAATTTTACTACTAAAAAATTAAACGTTTTACAAAATGGTTTTTCACAAAATAATAATTACGTCACTTTACAAAAAATATTAGAAAAAGAAGTAGAAACCAAACAATTTAAAGCTTTACTTAAAGACAGCGATACAGGTTTAAGTCTTTTTCCAGCGCAAGCTAAAGTATATTTATACAAAGGACTTGCATTAAATGGTCTGCAAAAGTATCAAGAAGCCGTTTCAGTTTTGGAATCAGGATTAGATTTTGTTTTTGATAATCCTACTTTAACTAAACGATTTTATTACGCATTGATTGAAGGATATAATGGAATTAATAATACTGTTAAAGCAAATCATTATAAACAATTGGTACAAAAATTGTAATCCTATCACAAGACACAATTATGATGAAAAAGCATTTTCTTTTTTTGGGATTACCTGTTTTACTACTATTCAGTTCTTGTAAAACAACCAAATCTACTAGTACATCAATTAGAGCTATTTCCTCTAAAAAAGTAATAAGAGCACATCACAAGGCTCACTTTTCTAAAAATACAATTCAAGCCAAAATAAAAACACGATATGAAGATGCCAAAATTTCACATAACCTAACAATTAAATTACGTGTAAAAAAAGATGAAGTTATATGGATGAGTGCTTCTTTTTTAGGTTTACCTGTGGCAAAAGTTAAAATAACGCCTACAAGTGTTCAATACTACGAGAAAATACGAAAAACTTATTTTGACGGTGATTTTAGCCTAATAAATGATTTCTTAGGATCAGATCTAAATTTTCAACAATTTCAAAATCTGCTGATAGGACAAAGTATATTTAATCTTAATGACGGAAGATTCAATAGTTCTATAAATGAACAATCATATCTTCTTAATCCTAAAAATCAAGCTGAATTATTTGAAATTTTTTATTGGATAAACCCCAAACATTATAAACTCAATAAACAAGAATTAAAAAACAAAACAGCTGACCAACGTTTATCAATTACCTATTTCAAATATCAAAAAATATCAAATGAATATTTTCCAAAAAATATTGAAATAGAAGCATTTCAACCTAAAGAAACGACTCGTGTCAAAATGGAATATCGTAATGTCGAATTTGACAAAAAATTACGATTCCCTTTTAAGATTCCCGCGGGTTATAAAAAAACAAACATTGGAGGATTGTGAAATTTTAAACAATCAAAAATAGTTATCTTTGTTTTGCGTTATTAAATAGTATTAAACCATTCCTATACTCAATAATCACGACAGATATCGGAATCTAAATTGATTTTCCTTTCACATTAAGGGATTTTATAGTTTAAAATATGAATAAAAATATTCGATTATTATTTATCTTGAGCTTTATGTTTTTGATTGCTATGCCTGTATCGGCTCAAAAAACTAATCGTAAAAAACTAGAAGCTAAAAGGATTGCACTTAAAAATGAAATCCGTAAAATTAAAACCTATCTCGACAAAACAAAAAAGAAAGAACGCAACCTAAGTAATCAAGTAAAAGATTTAGACCAAAAAATAACCACACGCGAAGATTTAATAAATACAATCTCCGATGAAATTATTGCTATTGGAAGTGTAATTGAAAAAAATACTTCAAAAATTTCACTATTACACGATGAGTTAGAAAACTTAAAAAAAGATTATGCCTCTTTGATTTATCAATCCTATAAAAACAAATCATCGGCAAATCGTTTACTTTTTTTACTATCATCTGATAGTTTTTACCAAGGATTTCAACGTTTTCAGTATATGAAACAATATACACAGTATCGTAAAAGTCAAGGAGATACAATTAAAAATAAAGCAGTAAAATTACGAGTGATGAATGATAGTTTAGCTGTCATGAAAATTACCAAGAGTAATTTAATAGATGAAAAAAAATACGAACAAGAACAAATTGTTTCTGAAAAAGACAAACAAGAAGTACTTGTTAAAAAATACCGTAAGAAAAAACAAAAATATATTACTCAAATAAGAAAAAAACAACGCGAAGAACGAAAACTTACCCAACAAATTGAAAATTTAATTAAAAATGCTATTAAAAAATCAGGAACCAAGTCTAAATCATTTGCTTTAACCCCAGCTGCAAAGGCTCTAGCAGCACAGTTTACGGCCAACAAAGGAAAACTTCCTTGGCCTGTAAAAAAAGGTTTAGTTACTGTTCGATTTGGGAGACAACCCGATCCGATGAATTCTGGAGTCGTAATTGAGAGCAGTGGTGTTCGTATTGCTACGAATGAAAGTGCGGCTGCAAGAGCAGTATTTGATGGAAAAGTATTAGCAATCCAAAAAAACCCACAAAGTGGAATTTTATCTATCTTAGTACAACATGGAAATTATATTACAGTTTATGCTAATTTAGAAAGTGTATTTGTTTCAAAAGGAGATACGGTAAAAACAAAAGAAAATATAGGAATAATTCATACTGATCAAATAACGGGAAAAACAATCTTAAAGTTCCAAATTTGGAAAGATGTTAGCAAACAAAATCCTGCTAGTTGGGTGTACAAAATGTAATATTATTGAACTATTCAAAAAGCTTCTTAAGTTCAGTCGCGTTTTTTGCTTTCATTCTTCCCGATAAAACCAAACTCAATTGTTTACGACGTAGCGCCGCATCATAGCGTTCTTTTTCCAAAGGCGTTTCTGGAGAAATAGCAGGAACCTGTGTTGGTTTTCCATTTTCATCGACAGCTACAAAAGTATAAATCCCTTCATTTACTTTTTCACGTTCTCCCGTTTCAACACATTCTCTCCATACATCAACAAAAATTTCCATAGATGATCGAAAAGCTCTAGAAACTTTTGCTTCTAAAATTAAAATACTCCCTACAGGTACAGCTTTAGTAAATGCCACATGATTTACTGATACAGTTACAACTATTTGACGTGAATGACGACGAGCTGCAATACTACAAGCCCGATCCATACGAGCTAAAAGCTCACCACCAAATAAACTATCTAGCGGATTAGTCTCACCTGGGAGAACCAAATCGGTAAGAATGGTTAAAGATTGAGATGGAGTTTTTGCTTTCAAATAAAGTTTATTTCACCAACATCCAAGCATCTTTAGCTTCAGATATTCTTATTTTATTTAAAGCTGTTTGTGCTTCTTCTCTGGTTGTATAACTCCCAAAAGCTACTTGAGTTAATTGCCACTTATTAATGCCTACAATTTGAGCATTATATCCTTTAGCTATTAGTTGACTTACTTTTTTTGTAGCATTGGCAGGTACCCTAAAAGCACCTCCAATCACGTGGTATCTATATACGCTTGATACGTAAATAGACTCCTCAATAGGCCGAGATACTGTTTTCGAAATTTCTTCTATTTCTTTAGTGATATTCTCATCAGTGTTATTAGCATCATCCATTAATTCTATTTCTGATGCAATGTTGGTGTCAGCTACATCTTGATTCGAGAGATCTTCATTATTCTCAGCAACTCCTGCTGTTTCTTGATCACTTTTTATTTTTATAGTAATTGCTGGTAATGTTTTATTAATTTCAAAAGTTGCTTCTTGAATACGTTGATTTATTACAGACTCATGATCTGTTTCTAACTCTGCAATTTGTTTTCCTAGTGCGTTATTTTTTATAATCTGTTTCGTAAATATATAGCCAATTGTAAGTAATAATGCTACGGAAGCTGCATATTTGAAAAAAGGACTAATTCCACGTTTTCTCACTTCAGTGTTTACATATATTTCTTCATCAGATATAACATCAGAGATATAGTCAAAAACAACTTCTTCTTCCATATAATCTTCACGTGATACCTCAGGAGCTATTATAGTGCTCAAACCAAAAGCATCTGTTAAGAAATTGGAATTTGGGTCTGGTTCAAAAAGAATCTTACCTTCTTTATTTAAAGAGAAAGTGCCAATTTCTTCTAGTACCATATCTTGATTTACAAGCTTCTTTTGCCACTCTTTTACTTCAAATTTGATAAAATTAATTGCCTTTTCATAAGGAGTTTTATCAACTGAAGCGACATAATTTGCAAGTAAACCGTCATTTTCAGTTAATTGTGAATTAAAACCTAGTCGCTTAGAAGGTGGAGATAATGTATGCGATCTTTCGTCTATCTGTGCAGAAATAGTTTTAGTTAATAAACCTCCGAATTCGGGTATTATAACACATTCATATCGAAATAATAAATCACGGATATATTTAGACAAGGCCATCAGGGTAACTTTTTGATTATAAGAGCAAATGTAGTAAAAAAAACGAAGTTATTAACAATATTGTAAGAATGTTAATAATTGTTTATGTTATTAAATCTCGTAAAGTATTTGAGTTTTTAAAGAAACTATAAATCTTTAGGTTATTGAGGGAAAATTACTCAATATGTAACGAACGAATAATCGCGTCTAGCTCAAATATAAAATCTCGTTTTTTAATTATCGGGGCATAAACTAAACCTTCAACAACAACAAGACGATTATTTTTCTCATCATGTATCATGTAACTTACAAAAGGACCTGCCATAAAATCGTTATATACTTCCCATTTTCCATTAATTTTGTAAGCGTTTTTTTCATCTAAAGTCACATCGAATACATGGGGTGTGTAAGCTGCTTCAGTAATTAAATAGGAACCTTCGTTTTCTCCAGGCAAATATTTTTCTCCAATAAAATCTCTAATAGATACAATACTATCTTTAATCTGTTCAAAGGGGACTTCTAATGGAATTGTATAAGCTACAATATTTAAACTCCCATTAACATTGTGTCCATAATGTTCAATTCGCTTTCTGAACCATACAAAATCTTTTGTGTCATCTACGATACTATAATCTTTAGGAGCCCTAAAAGATATTTTTTGATTTGTAAAAAACTCAATTAATTTTAATTTATGAGCAGTCTTTCCTAATCTTTTTTGTACCATTTTAAGATCGTGATCTTTATAAATAGTAATTATTCTATCCGAATTTTCTCGAATCAATTCAACGATAGCTTGTTGATCAGGTCCTTTAATATGAACATAGATCTGTGGTCTAGAAAATACATCATACTCAACATCAAACGAGGCTTGTTCTGCTTTTTCGATACTTAGTACATTTCTATTGTGTTTTAGAAAACCACTAAAACCTTTATGAGGTATTTGCGTAATGGCAAACTGAGGTTCTGGCTGTGGTAACCCTACAACATCCGAAGTAATTACGTTTTTAAGTTCATTTCCTATTTTTCCTTCCCAATTTTTGTGTGTTATAACAACCATTAATTCATTGAAACGTCCTATTGAACCTGGTAATAATTTTTTTTCGTTTTTTACATCACAAGAAGTAAGACTAAAAATAATAACAATAAATAATACGGTTTTTTTCATCATTTCGTTTTGATAAGGTTGCTAAAGAATAGCTATATAGCTTAACTCTTATAAATTTTTAATTTGGTGCCAATCTTTAATTTATTGTTCCAAATACTATTCCATTCTTTAATCTGGGCGACAGAAATATTTGAATATTTTTGAGAAATACTCCACAAAGAGTCTCCCTTTTTTACGATGTAGGTAATATATTTTCCTTTAGGAACTGGTTTATTGTGTTTGACTGTTTTTTGAGTTTTAGATGATACTGGTTTTTTAGTTACAACAGGTAATCGTCTCGGGTATATAGTTAGTCGTTGTCCTATTCGTAAATTATTACTCCGTAGATTATTCCAACGTTTTATTTTTCCGACTGTAACTCCATATTTTGCAGCTATTCTACCTAAGTAATCACCACTTCTTACACGATAACGAACTCGTTGATTCATTTCAACATATTGAGGTAATGGTTTTTCTCTTTTGGCCTCTTCTGCTTCAACATACGCATAAATATGTGCTTCATTTTGTACAAACAAACCAACGTACTCTCTAGGTAAAACCAAACTGTGATATTTCCCATCAATATGTGGTATGATGTTTAATTTATACGACGGATTTAAAAATTCTAATAAGCTTTCATCAATGCCTGTTGTGGTTTGAATTTGTTCAAAAGTCAACTGTTTTGACACCTGAATTGAATCTACTTCAAAATGATGTAATTTAAATTCAGATGATGCTTGTAGGTTATGTTCATCAGCGTATTCAAAAAGATAAAGTGTTGCATAAAATATTGGTACATAACTTGCTGTTTCTCTGGGTAAAAAAGCTCTTAAATTCCAATAGTTCTTATTGCCTCCTGAGCGACGAATGGCTTTATTAACATTTCCAGGGCCTGAGTTATAAGCAGCTAATGCTAAGTCCCAATCATCAAAAATAATATACAAATCAGCTAAATATTTACAGGCTGCTTCCGTTGCCAAAATAGGATCTTGGCGTTCATCAACATACGAACTTACATTAAGACCATATTGTTTTCCTGTTTGATACATGAATTGCCATAAACCAGTAGCGCCCACTCTAGATCTGGCTTTAGGACGAAGTGCAGACTCTACTATTGCTAAATATTTTACTTCTAACGGGACGTCATACTTATCTAATTTTTCTTCAAATAATGGGAAATAATACTTCGCTTTACCCATAAGACTTGCCAAAGCTTTTTGACGTGTCTTTAGATAGGTTTTGATCAACCGCTCTAAATCTGGATTGTAAGTAACATGAAAAGGAGATTTAGCATCTATAACTGCCAATCTCTCTTTTAAAAGTTC
>JAUVBX010000031.1 GCA_030590985.1 Lutibacter sp.
ATAGGAATACTTTCCAGAGCCATTACTTATGGGCCTGGTTTAATCTTATTATGGGTTTTGGCTTTATTGTTATTCGAGATTGTTTATAGCAAGCGATTTTGGTGCCGCTATGTTTGTCCAGTAGGAGCTACTTGGGCTATGACAGGTGTTGTTGCACCATTAACTGTTAAGTTTGAGTTTGATAAATGTGGTTATTGTCGCGATTGCCAAGATGTATGTTTAGTACCTCACGAATTATGGTTTGTAAAACGTGGCGAAGCCACTAAAGAAATTCATTCTACAGGTGCAGATTGTACTAACTGTGGATTATGTGTAGATGTTTGTTACGGTGATGCATTAACATTAAAAATAAAAGGTTTTGATAAAATAATGTAAACCCAACTTTCCCCAAAAGAGAAAGGACTTAAATATTTGAAATAATAAAAACTAAATCAACTAAAAACTAAATAGTAATGGAAAACTCAGAGACCTTAATAAGGGTCAATAAACTGACTAAATCCTTTAAAAAGACAACGGTCATTAAAGAACTTAGTCATGATTTTAAAGCTGGTGAACGTATCGCTTTAGTAGGTCAAAATGGTGCTGGAAAAACTACTTTAATACGTAGTATCTTAGGATTATACAAGTATGAAGGTAGTATTGATGTTTTGGGAATGAATCCACGAACAGAACGTGAAAAAATTCTTCATCATATTGGATTTGTCCCACAAATACCACCTCCAATTAAAATGACTGTAGGTGAAATGCTTGAATTTTTTGGAACTTTGACTAATACTGATAAACAAAAATTTATTGACATTAGTGAAAATTTAGGACTAGATGTACAAGCTAATATTGACAAACCTTTTATGAAATTATCAGGTGGAATGAAGCAAAAACTATTAGTAGCATTTGCACTAGGTAGAAATCCCAAAATTTTATTAATGGATGAGCCTGCTGCCAATCTAGATCCAAAAGCAAGAACAATATTATTTGAATACTTACATAATTTTGACAAAAACGCACTAATGATAATTAGTAGCCATCGTATTGACGAGGTTGAAACCTTGGTAAACCGTTTAATCGAAATGGATTTAGGTAAAATTGTAGTGAATAAAGAGGTTTAGAATAGTTAAAAGTAGAAAGTTTATAAAGTAAAAAGTGGAATGTGTATTCACTTATTATAATTAGGAGCAAAAATATATTGAATTTTACGAACTTTCAACTTTAATAACTTTAGACTTTAAGAACTTTATAAATATATATACAATGAAAAAACTAACTATAATACTAGGTATTCTAATTCTTTTTAGTTCCTGTAATCAAAAAGTAAATTATGAAGCTCATGACATTAATTTCGATAGAGATGTATGTTATGTTTGTCTGATGGGATTAACAGACCAACGATATAATGCACAGGCTATTAACGAATACGGAGAAGTACATTGGTATGACGATATTGGTTGTTTGGCCGAGGAAATGAGAGATGTAAAAACATGGACAACATGGAAAGGTAATAAAGTAAAATTTTGGATTGGCGATGCTAGTAAAGGTAACAACCCTTCCAATTGGATTGATGCAGAAATTGCTTTTTATGATTATGGTAAACATACGCCAATGGGATATGGATATTCCGCATATGCAGAAAAGCCTGATGTTGATAGCATCTATTCTTTCGATGAAGTTCTACAACGTATCAACGACGGAAAAACAATGCGTGAGAACTTTATTCAAGAAAAAATGTTGATGATGAAAGATGATCCAAAAAAAGTAAAAAAACTTAAAGAAAAATTAGAAATAGAACAACAAAAAGGTGATTCGACTTCTCACGTGGGACATAATCATTAATCAATTAAAAAATAAATCTAAAAACAAATAATCAATGAAAAGTTTTGATAGTTTAAAACAAATCATTCACTCAGATATACGACAAAACTTACGTTCGGCTTGGTTTTGGGCATATAGTATATTGTTTGGTGGTTTTGTTGCTATAATGTTTACCTCTGGAATTACCGAATCACAAATTATCGGTTTTGTGGGCTTAAGTCGATTAATGGTAACATTTATGCAAATAAGTATGGCAATTCTGCCAATCTATGTGTTAATTTCAACCGTTCGTTCTGTAGTAGGTGATCGTGAAAATTCGGTAATGGAATATATTTTATCCTTGCCTATATCTTTTACCAGCTATTTTTGGGGAAAACTCATAGGAAGATTTATTATAATATATACTCCTGTTTTTATTGCCTTATTGGGATCTGTCTTATGGGCTTTACTAACAAATATTGACGTACCTTGGAATTTATTTTTCTTATATAGTGCCTTGCTAGCATCCTTAGTATTTTTCTTTTTAGGATTGAGTATGTATATTTCTGCTAAAGCAAGCTCTCAAGATATTGCAGTAAGTACAGCCTTTATCATCTGGCTATTCCTTGTTGCATTCATCGATTTAATTCTTATTGGAATTATGTTACGTATGAGAGGAAATCCTGATTTGATTATTGGATTAGGAATGTTAAATCCTTTGCAAGTTTTTAGAACAGGAAGTTTAATTCTATTTGACCCACAATTAACCGTTATGGGAACAGCCTCTTATTATGTATTAGACACTGTTAGCCGTGGTGCTTTTATAGTATTTTCAATATTTTATCCGATTGTTTTAGGATTTATTTTCTCCTTTTTCGGTAATAGGTACTTTAATAGGAATGATGTAGTTTAAAGCTAAAAGTTTTAAAAGTTCTAAAGTTGAAAGTATATAGTTTATGATACGAGCAAATACGATTTTGACACCCAAGGGAATGATTAATAGCGAACACCATGTGTCACCGCTAAAAAATAAATTATAAACACATGAAACATCTTATTTTTTTAATCGGATTATTGGTGATGAGTAGTTTATACTATTCCTGCGGATTCACCACTAGTTCTCCTGTTAGTAAGTTGTTTCCAAATAAACCAGACACAACAGAATTACCTGAACTAGCGGTTTTTTTAGAACCTGACCAGCTAGCAAAAATTATCAGTGAAGAAACTCGACTTTCTAACGGCCAAAAAAGACATAAAGGGATAAAATCTATTCCACAAAATGGCGACGACTTTAAACGAGATTCATTAGATGAAGTTTATTGGCCAAAAACAAGCGTAATTGAAGGTGATTTCCGAGGTGCTTCAATTCGATCTGGTCGATGTCGTGATGGTAATTACCGTAAATCTGACTTTAGAGCAGCAGATGTACGTTGGACTATTTTTGATGGTTCTATAATGGATAGTATTAACTTTAAGCAAAGTAGATTATTTCATGTAAAGGTAAATTATGCCAATCTTTCAAATTCAAATTTTAGAGGTGCTAATATGTTTGGAATGGAAGGTCATTTTGCTAAAATGAGAAATTGTGATTTTAGCGGAGCTTTAATGAAAGATTCTGAGTTTTTAGAAAGTGATTTAACTGGTTCTATTGCTGTTAAAGCAAAACTCTTTAGAGCTGTACTATTGAATTCTAAATTAGACTCTTGTGACTTTTCATATGCTGATTTTACAGGTGCTGGACTAGAAGAATCCTCTTTTATTAACTCAAGATTATGGTATGCTAATTTTCGAGGCGGACATTTACAAGGTACAAATCTTGAAGGTGCCGATTTAAAAGGATGTAATTTTTTTGGGACAGAGTTTGAAAACACCAATTTTAAAAATGCCATTAATATTCCAGATGAAATTAAACCTTTTATAAATAAAGATGGTTTAGCTACTGGTATATGGCAAGATACCAAATAGAGAACAATATTATAGAATGATTGGAACAATTTAAATTGAATAGCAAATAACAAAAAAGAAAACAATGCAATTAATTTTAAAATCCATACTAGTTATTAGTGTTTTAGGGCTTTTTGTTTTTGCTTCATCTCCTAACTTTAATGAAAATTCTAACATCCAATCAAAAGATTTTAATACTTATGTACTAGATACTGCAAAAAGCAAAATACATTGGAATTGCACACATTTTGGTAAAATGAAATTCAATGAAGGTTATATAATCATAAAAGATAATGAACCTGATAAAGTCAATTTAAGTATTGATATGACGAGTATAACTAATACAGATATTGACAATAAATTACTACAGGGAACGCTCGAAAATGTATTAAAATCAATTGAATTTTTTAATACAGAAAAATATCCTGAAGCCCATTTTGAATCACATTCAGTTACAAAAACTGGCAATAATAATTACAATTTTGAAGGTGATTTTATTATATTTGAAAATGGAATTTGCTCAAAATTTAAAGGAACATTAGAAATTGACCAAGATACACTACACCTCAATACAAAAACTATTATCATAGACCGTACTGATTGGGGTATTTATTATCTATCTGCAAACAACCTGTATCCTAAAGAAGAAGAAGCTGGTTTTATCGTTTCGGATAGTATTTTATTTGATGCACATATTACAGCTTACAAAAAGTAATAAAGACTATTTTATTCCAAAAAACTTATTAAAAAATGATTGCTTTTTCTCCTTTGACATAGTTTTAAATTCATCTTTAAGATGCTTTCCAAAGCCTAAAGCAGCAGCTTTTTTACAATATTTTATAATAATATCTTCTACCATCTCATCATAGGTCATGCCTATATTTTCCAAATAATCTATGAGAAATTTTTCTGAAGCATCCATATCAGCAACAGCCTCAATAGCACACAAAGCTTTATATAAAGGAGCAATTGCATCCTGAACGTCTTTACATACTGGTCGTCTGTAAGCGGTATAATTAATAATATTTCTATCAGCATCAACTTTAGTAATAAAGTCGGTTAATATCCAATAGTAACGACCATCTTTTGCCATGTTTTTTACCAATGCCATAACATTTTCTCTGTCCTCGATATGTTCCCATACAATTTTGAACATTATTTTTGGCATATCAGGATGACGAATAATATTATGTGAAGTACCGATTAATTCCTCTTCGCTGTAACCGGAAGTTTTTACAAAAACATCATTTACCTCTGTAATAATACCTTTAGGGTCTGTTACGCTTATTAATACGGCTTCATCATCTATAATTATTTCTTTATTAATAGGAGATGGTCGATCTTTCTTTGTTAATCTTTTGTCAGAATTAGTCATATTCTATTGCTTTAGTAGTTCATCTCCAAAATTACGGAATATTCTGTAAACAATAAAAGGGAATTTATTGTTTTAAATAACAAAACACAGAAGGCACAACAACTTACCTTCTATGTATATATATTCTCTAAAAATTTTGACAATAAATAACTAATCTATTCTTTAAGTATCTTAATAAAATAAAATTTATTATTATTTATGACTTTTACATAATAAACTCCAATGGAAAATTCATTTATATTGATTACTTCATTTTCTCTTACTTCTACTGACCTTACCAAACTACCATTTGTTGAATAAATATATACAGTAGAATTGTTCTGAAGTACAACACTAAAAGTATCCTTTACCATATTTGTTGAAATCACATTAGTTGGGGAGGAGACAAAATCATCAACAGCTAGAACACATTGAACATTAGAACCTGCTAAAATGGCATTGTATTCTTCAATGGTAATATATTGAGGACTATAGCTCCCACCATTGACTGTCAATCCATTATAAAAAGCACGCATATGATTAGTAGAACCACACAGTAAAAGTTCATAAGTGTCAATGATAGCCTGATTATCTGTTTCTGCAATTCTAACTTGTAAATCATAAATATCCACATCTTCAACGGTCATTCCCACGACAAAAGCATCTACTAAAGTCGTTGACCCAAGTGCTATTAGTTGATTGTATAAATTTTGTAAGTCAGAGTTGGCAAATTCCCCGGAAGGTAAAATTGTATATGGAATATCATATTCTATCAACAATGTCTCTAATGAATCCATATGACTTTGTTCACTATTGCTAATACTATTAAATTGATTGGCTCCCCATATGCCATATAAAACCACATATACATCTCGTGCTAATTTCTCTTCTTCTAACATAAATAGCAGACTTTCTTCATCTGACCTAGTTAAGCTAGTGTTTTCGCTTGATATTTGAGTAGCAAATCCACTTACATAAAGTATGCTAGTAATAATAATTAAGTTTATTTTTTTCATTTTATTAATATTAAATATTTGTTTGGCACGAAACTACAAAAAAAATTTACTTTTCTTAAATTTGACATAACTAATTGAATTAGTGTGTTTCAACGTATACATTTTTTAAATACAAAATACGCTACAAATTAGCTTGTAATATTTTAATCAATTATTATCCAAATACCTTTCTTTTGCAATCAATGCCGCACCATAAGACGTTGTAAATTGCGGAAAAGAATTGACATGAACTGCTCTCATTAATTCATTTTCTAATGCATCAACCATCCCTTTATTTAAAGCTGTACCTCCATCAAATAAGACTGCGTCTTGTATCTTCCCCCTACCTGCAAGTCGAGTAATACGTTTAGCAATAGAATAATGAATACCTGATGCAATTTCCGATGTATTATGCCCTGCGGCTAACAGTGATATTATTTCTGATTCTGCAAATACCGCACAGATACTGTTTATAGGCAATGGTGTGTCTTTGGCTTTAAAATGTAAAATTTCTAGTTCCTGCACTTCTACTTCGAGGTTTCTAGCTGAAATATCCAAAAATTTTCCAGTACCAGCAGCACATTTATCATTCATGAAGAAATTTGTCATTTTTCCTTCATCATCAAGTATAATAACTTTTGTATCCTGTCCTCCTACATTAATAATCGTTTTAACTTTAATAGTATCACCTAAACTATTTCTTGCTCCTTTTGCATTGGCAGTTAGCTCATTAACATTTTCATTACTAATTTTAAATAACTTCCTACCGTATCCTGTAGAAACTATATAATTTAAGTCATCTCTTGTTAAATTATTAGATTTCAGTAACCTATCGAGACTGTCTAATGCATTTTGATTAAACATACTCCCCGTTGGAGAGCCTATTTTATCAACCATTTCACCAGACTCATCAATCAAAACGATTTTTATTGTTGTGGACCCTATATCTACACCTAAATAATAATTCATATCTATTTCTTTCTTTTATTGTCTTTAATTGATTCCATAAATGCTTCTAAACGTGTAGTAAGCTGACCCGAATCTTTTGGATTATAATCTAATTCTACATTAAGTACTGGATATCCTGCCTTTTCTAACTTCTGCCCAATTTGCCTAGACTCCATATCATAGAGTTGACACCCTGTAAAGGTTTGATAGACTACTCCATCAACCTTATAATCTTTCATCGCTAGCAAAATTTTTCTTATTCTGTCATCATTTGGAGTAAAATTAGGACAAGTACTCGGTTTTAAATAACGATCAGCTACCGCAGGAACCATATCATATAAAAACCACTCATCTACAGCTACCGAATCACTTAACATTCTACTGCTCGAACAAAACTCCTCATAAACAACTACTCCTCCTAATTTTTCAACTAAAATTGGTGTTCTCATATTTGGAAAAATAGATGGTGAGCCTGTCAGTAAAATTCTTGGAGCTCTCGGCCCAACGACAGTAGCTTTTTGTTTAATTCGTTCTTCTAACTCATCATTTAAGATCGATAAATTTTTAGTCCATTCAATTATATCATCAAAAAAATAAGCATTGGTTACCAATTGTGCATCTTTACCATAAATAACAGGTGCATTCTTTCGGAGTCTCATAAACCGTCTAAACTCAGCTTGCGCCCTACTGATCATTTTGATTGATTTTTTCAACTTCCTTCGTGTAAGTCTATTGCCTGTTACTTTTTCAATTTTTTTAACCATTTTTTTAACCGACCTATGCCAATACTGCCTCGCTTCTTCTGAATCTTTACTAGGTGGCACTTCTAGAACATAAAACTCTTTTCCGATTTCTTCATCTAACTCCCCTATTTTCTTTTTTTGATCACAAGTTGTTGGATTTATAATTAGGTCAGGATTTGCATTTCCTGGAAGCATATCTAAATATATCGCTCCTAAGGTTGATTTAACCATAGGGCAAATTTTTGCAGGTAAAAAATCTGAGCCAGCTGCATCAGCTGAATATGCGCCTGAGCATATTCGCACAGCTGTTGCATCGAGTGCATGAATAATCTCAACTGGGACATGAATACACATAGAGGCAATTAATTTTTTATCCTTTGGATAAAGCGATTTACCTTCTTCAACTGGTCTAAATTTATTATAGAAATACTCCATCCCTGCAAGTTGGTGAGGAAAGTCATCAATAATTTCTGCTAAGACCTGATTTACTTCCATATTGTAATGGATCGTTGATGTCTTTTTTAACCTATTATATCGATCATTATCTGTTATAGTATGCATCTATCTTTTTATTTATAGTTGAAAATTATTTCTTTGGACCTTCATAATCTTTATCTTGTCCATATCGCTTAAAAAAGCCTTCTTCGGTGGCTGAAAATAGGTCAAAACTAACTACTTTCACTTTTAATGCACCTTCTTCAGGACAAGCCTCCACACATTTAAAACACATCATACAATCATCCTTAACGATATTTTTACTCAGTATATCATCAGCAATTGCGGTAATACCAACATCGCATACTCGAGAACAATTTCCACAGCGTGTACATTTATCACCATCTTTTATTAATCTTAAAAATCCTATTTTAGAAAATAGAAACTGTAAAGCACTCATCGGACAGAAAAAACAGAAAAAACGTTTTTTTACAAATGATCCAACAAAGAATATAGCTGCAACTATAAGTCCTAAAGAGGTCATGATAATTGTTGATCTATCTGTAAAATCTACAAAAATCTGAGAGGTATCTCCATTAAATAAGGGTAATATGATACGAGCAGGACATATTTGACAAAATGGTGTATGCATTCCATGTGGTAACTTTGGTGCACCAAAAAAGGAATTATTAATAGCTAATGGGATTAAAATAAGTAAAAACAAAATAAGATATTTGATTACTTTTAGCTTCTTAAAACGCACTTCTCCATAGCGAACAAAACTAAATCCTAAAGACTTTCTCAATCTAGTTATCCAATCTTGCAAAGTACCTAATGGACATACATAACCACACCAAGCCTTGTTTAGGAAGAGAAAAAATATTAAAAATATCCCTAAGCTTTTTAATATACTGATACCTCTGGGACTAAAAATAGAACTCCAAGTAGTATTTAGTTCGTGTTGAACACCTATAAGATAACAACCACCAGGACTACCCTGAACATATGGGCAGGAAAACATCGGTAAACGAGATCCTATTTCAATAAAAAAATAGCCTCCGTATACAAAAATAAAAAAGGATAAAAGTTGTATCCAAAATCTAAAACGAGATACGTTTGAGTTATCAATATATTTTTTAATCTTAAACTTTTGCATCTTGTTATTTATTAGATTCGTTAAACCTTACCTCTTTATACGGTCTTTTTCTACGTTCTTTATAAATGAAAACACCTATAACACTTACTAAAGTTGTAATTAGAAAAATTATTAAGCCCCAAAACATTGATGTATACATTGTTTTTGAAGGTCTATAACCATCAGACATCGTTACTGTATAATGTATATACTTGTAATCTTTGCCATTATAATGAATATCTTTCTTTAGTGTATAATCAGCCTGAAGCATGTAATAGTATATTTTTCTAGTGTTTAGCTCCTTCCAATTTGAAAAATAGTCTTGAATAAACTCTGTATTTATTTCTCCATTTTTATCAGTCATAAGTGTTCTACTCCACCCTTTTTCTGTATTAATGGTAACTTTTACACCTTCGAGTGCCTCACCATCAAGTATTGTTTTAAAAGTTTCTGTATCACCGGACGATGTAAAGAAATGATAATCTTCATATGGATGACGCTGACGAATCACTTCAAATTCTGATATCTCTGGATAGTATCTTACAGGTCTAGCTTCTAATTTTTTGTGGTGACCATTTCGACAACTATGACTTAAAAGTTCGGCCTTTGAAATATTAATATGCAATGTATCTCCTAGTCCTTTTTTAATAATCAAATAGGCATTATGATAACCTTCTTCATTTAATTCAAACTTTGCATAACTAGCTTTGTCTTTAACTAGCTCAATAGATTCACTTTTACCTTCAGGTGACATCATTATTAACTGATAATCAGTGCTGTCAGCAAGACTGACATATTTAGAATCCTTAATAGAACTTCCTTCTCTTAACCAATGTGCATACTTTGTAGAAGGGCGTTTATAAGAACTTTCACCTTTTTTCTTTTCACTTTTCTGATCTTTTTTACTCGTTGAGTCTGTTGCGTTTTTTTGATATTTACTCTTTTTGGTTTTAGAATCACCTTTGGTTTTACCACCGCGTTTCTTACTTATTAGAGATGAATAACGATGCATCCCTGATGCTTTTACCTCTTTTTTCATTGCATCAGGTGGTGAGTTTGAAAGCCAAATTGTTTCTTGTGAAATGGCTTGTAGTCCAAATAATAGAAAAACAATAAAGGTTACATTTTGTAAGATCTTATTCATGATTAAAGTATTAAAAAATTAAGATGGCAACTGTAAAAAAAACACATTGCTGCAGTTGCCATCTTCATATTTAGAATTAGAAACGATATGAAATGGATGTATTAAAATTAATTGGCCATCCTGTAATATATTTATCATCCCATTCATACTGATGAGTAATATAGTTATATGAACTTGATGAATATGCATAAGTTGCATAAGTTGTATCAAAGATATTATTGACAGATACAGAAAGGGTTAAATCTTTCTGTTTATATAATAATTTGAAGTTTGCCAAAGAATACCCTTCATATTCAAATTCCTCTTCGTTGTCCATATAATATTTGTCAACAAATTTGAAATCAAATATTGCTTTTAATCCAAAATTAAAATTATAACTCAATCCTGTATTCAGTATATTGTTTGGGGTTTTCCTCAAAGTATTATTCTCAAAATCAGGATTATCATCAAACTTTGCTTCTAAATATGAGTAATTAAAAAAAGTATTAAATTGTTCAGTTACATCATAATTCATTGCTATTTCTAAGCCTTTGTGTTTTGTTTTTCCAATATTTTGATAAACAGGATTATCAGGATCTATTTCGGCATCAATCTCTGCTGATATTTGATCCGTAAAATTCATCATAAAAAAGGAAGTTTGATAGCTGAATTTTTTATTCAAATTACCTCTAACTCCTAGCTCATAATTATTCAGATATTCCGGTTTTAAATCAGGATTGGCAATCGCACCTGCATACGAACTTCCAATAAAAAGTTGTGATACAGATGGTGGTCTGAATCCTCTTGCAATATTTCCAAATACAGTAGTTTCATTTGTTGGATTATACGCAAACCCAAATTTTGGACTAATTGATGAAACTTCTGTAGAAGCAGATGTATTCTCTTCTCCAACATTTAAATTGTCAATCCAATCATATACTATTAGATCAAACCTTGCTCCTAATACAAAAGATAACTTATCTGTAACGGTAAAATCTTCTTCAACGTAGGCACCAAACATATTGTAATCACTATTTCCTGCACTTGATAGATCGCCTAATTCACCCGTTCCCATGTTTCTTGTAAATGTCTCATCATCATTAGAATCATTTAGATAACTTATGCCAAGAGTGAGTAAACTACTTTTATTAAATATGTTATGTTTGATATCTCCTCTTACTTCACCTCCAACAGTATTTATCTTACCTTTTGAAAAAGAACGGTCTGAATAATGTCCTTCATCATTTTTTGTGCGATAATAAGCATTAGTAAACACATTGATTTTATCATTTATATCTTGTGTATAAGCTAAATTTGTTCTTAAGAAATTTCTCTCATATCCAGCATACAAATTAGAAGCTTCAGTTACTCTATTGTCAAAATCTTCTCTACTAAGAGTTCCGGGTAAAAGCATATCAGCATCAACATAATCAGCTGTAAACTGAAGTTTATTAGAATTATCAAATCTTTGAATAAGTTTAATACCTCCTCTTGCCGAAGTTGATTTACTTCTATCCATATAGCCACCATTGTCAAAATATTTACCTTTAACTAAGTATCTAAATCCGTTTTTACCTCCATTTACATCTCCTGAAAAAGACATAGAATTAAAGCTTCCATAAGACGCTTTTGCTTTTGCATGAATTCCTTCTTTTGGCATTTTTTCAACAATATTTATCACTCCTGTAATACCATTAGGCCCATATAATGCAGAAACAGGCCCTTTTAAAACTTCAATCTTCTCTGCATTTTCAAGGTCCACTCCTTCAAAATCTGTTCGTCCCATAGATTCTGTTAATGAAACTCCATCCACTAAAACCAAAATGCCACTTGTAACGTGAGTATGAAGTCCAACTCCTCTGAAACTTACAATATTTGTTTCATTGTGATATCTGTCTTCTGTATAAACACCGGGTATCTTAACTAAAGCTTCCTCTACATTTCTCCCCTCAGTTCGCTCTATCTCTTTTAATCCCATTATATAAACCGGTGAACCTATTCTTTTAACTGATTTATTGATTTTAGTAACAGTGATAATTGCTTCATCTAACTCAATATTTACGGGTTTCATTTCCAAATTCAACACAGTAGTTTTTCCTGCTTCAATCTTTACTGATGAATCACTTAACATTTTGTAACCTAATGCATGTACTTTTACTTTATAGGTTCCCGGTGAAATATTATTAATTTCATAATTCCCATTTTCAGAGGCAAAAACACCTTTTGTTGTTTGTGCTATTTGTACTTCAGCATTAGAAATTACTTCTCCTGTTTCTTTATCTGTTACAGTACCACTGATACTTCCTGTTTCTTGCGTAAATGCCGTAATGGCAAATAACAAAAAAAATAAATTTATTATATATTTTTTCATTTTAAAATTTGTTAATTCTTGAATTATGTCTTAAACAACTATCTCTAGATTTGTTTAAGCACCTTATTGTGTACTTCCTAAAAGTATATTACGATTTTAATAATTTAAAATGTAAATACTTAAAAAAGGCATTTGTAGTTTCAGTAGTAACTACATAAAGTATTAAGAAATGACTTTGGGTGGTTGTAAGGGTATTTTTAAATATACAAGAGATAAATGATTTCTAACAAAATTAGAAGATTGTTTATTAATTATCTGTGATATAATAATAAACTCCATTTTAGATGGAGTAATAAAATTCATCTGACTTAAAGACTCACTTATTCTTTGGGATATGGGCACGCTATTCCTGTCTGATTTGTTATTATTATTTGCTAAAGACATAATAGCTCGGAGATAAGTAATATCACCTGTTAATATTTTTGCCTCTTCATGATAATCATCTTCAACACTAATTGTCAATTTTGATTCTAAAATAACTAAATGCAAACTTAAAATATTAGTAACAAGAGGAATCCCTAAAAATAGTATAAGAAGAACGCTATTTATTATTAGTTTTTTCATTTAACCTCTACAAGGTTTATTATATTTTCAAATTTAATTAATTACACAGAAGACACGACAACTTGCCTTCTGTGTAATTAATAATTAGTTGGTAATTTTTCCAATTTTCAAACTAATCAATTATTTTCTAAAAACTATACTTAGCAAAAATACTAAAGCTTCTACCTGTTTCATAAATACGCTGACCAACTTCATTATCATCAGTATTCTTGAAAGTGAAATTTAAGTGATCATAATAAGCCGTATCTAAAATATTGAGCGCTGCTGCTCCTAATTTTAATCCTTTAAATGGCTCAACTCCAAAACGTAAGTCTATGGTATTGTAACCTGGTGTGGCTACAGTTTCTCCAAATGAAGCGGCTAATCGATCTTGCTCACCTATAAACTCAGTCCGTAAGTCGATCCAATATTTCTCTTTTTCAAATTTCAATCCTAAATGTGCACTAAACGGTGCCACTTGAGCTAAAGGTTCGTCAAATGTTTCATTAGTAGCTTTAGTAAAAGCAACATCAGAAACAAATTCTAAACTTGGTATAATTTTATAATTAAAGAATGCATCAAAACCTACTTGATTAGCATCTACATTTACATATTGCTTCGCATATTTAATATCATCTAATCTTGGAAAGACTATCCAAAAATCTAGGTCTCCATCCCTAACAACTGCTGAGATATAGTCTTTCATTATGGAATAATAAACACTTGCCCCAACATTAAAAGCAGCTTTTCTGTGTTTCACTGCCAATTCAAACTGATTGTTTTGTTCTGGTTTTAAAAATGGATTTCCAACATATTCATACGAATCTGCACCAATTGAAAAGTGATAAATATAACGTTCTATCATCGAGGCTGAACGTGTTCCTAAACCATAAGCTAGTTGAACTTGCGTTCCGTTATTCTTATACTTTAATGAAATATTTCCACCTAATGTAGTTTCAGAGACCTCTTCAAAACCTTCTCCATCATAAAGAGATGCAAAACCTGGAACGATTACACCACCAACTCCTGGTGTATCGAGAGCTGGCTCAGCTATTGACATACTTACAAAATCGGAACGTAAACCAGCTGTAAGTGCTAAATTATCGGACCATTTGTAGGTTGCCTCAGCAAATAAACCAATATCTGATGAAGTGGCATCTTGCCATACTTTATCAGTAAACACAGGACGATCATCTACTGGAAAATCTGTTCCATCGGGTCTTTTCTTTATAATTCTTGTTCGTTCTCCATCTCTCATAATAATATCAGCATCTAAACCTGTGTATATTAAGAACTTGTCATTTGGTGTTATCCCTACTTCAAATTTTCCACCATATGTATTTGATGTTACGGGTGTTTTTGCATCCATTTTCATAAAAGATGGCCTATCTTCATTAGTCATTAAATGATCTACAAAAGACATATATGATTTAAAAGAAACACTACTAATTTTATCAGAAACTTTTCGAATCTTATAATCTAATCCTAGAGAATAACTGTCATCTTTGGGAGAATCCATCGGTAATCCGGCATGTTTAATGTCTTTACCAAATTTTTGTCTCCAATCTACTTGTAAACGTTGATTATTTTTTGGATTGAAACCTGCTTTTATTGAATAACTATTTGTAATAAAAGATGCTGGAGTCTCAACTCCATTTCCATCAGTATAATCACCAAAATCTCTATTTTCACCGTTTACTGTAAGATCGTATTTTTCAACTGCATACAACAATTCTGCTCTTCCAACAAAATTACCTCCATTAGATTCATAGCCACTTTGCACACTACCATGAAAACCATAATCATCTGGAGTTGGCGTTTTAGTCACTAAATTTACTATTGGTCCAAAAGTTTGTCCAAAACGAACGGTAAAAGGTCCTTTTACTACCTCTACTTTGCTCACTTCTTCAGGTATTACGTGCGCAGTAATAGGATCCATTCTATTAGGACAAGCATGAACAATCTTTGTTCCACCATCATATTTAATATTCATCTGCTCATATTTAAAGGCTCTAAAAGAAGGTTCTGAAGCAGTGGCACTTCGTTTTTGAATACTAAAACCAGAAATATCATTAAAAAGTTCAGCTGCATTTCTTGGCTGACTTCCTTTTTTGACATCATCAATAACCACTACTGAATGCGAAATATCATCTAAGGGGTGAGATTTCACAACTATTTCATCCAAAGAAATTTTCTTTTGAGTTAGACTAATTCTTGATGATTTAAGAGCTGGAATTTTAATAGTTTGATAAGACATATGCATCACCTCAAAAACAGCATCCTCTGTAGAGTCTAGGCTAAACTTTCCATCTATCTCTGTTAATGTAAATTCATTAGAATCGAGTATTTTGATGGTTGCGTTTTCAATGGGTTCTTTAGTTTCTTGGTCAACAACAACACCATTAAAGGTCTTATTTTGTGCAAAAAGTAGTGTACTTACAAAAGTAAAAACAATACTTAAAAAAATTGATTTTTTCATTTTTTATGTAATTTAAAATACACTTTGTTTTGAGTATTTAAGAATATTTATTAGATAGCACATCAAATAATCACCAATAAATCAACTATTAGGTTATAGCATCAAAATAAGTTCAAAATTTGATGTGCTTTTGTACTTTTTAGAATGTTTGATAATTAATTCACAGACAAGTGAACTAGATTAAATCTTATGCAGTTATTATTGTACAGTTAAAAAAATAATTAAATCTCTTATCCACAATAAAGAATATTCACTTTATGTGAAACAATAAACCATACGATAAAAACATGTATATTAAGCTAAAAACTTAGGTGGGTGGAATATAGAAAAACTATATTCACTAATCACAAAATGCTTGCAAAAAATAGGGGTAGAAAGTTTAATACTATCCTCATATAAAAGAGAATTGTATTTGTAAAAATCTAAGGTTGCGATGGGGTAATCATTCATATTTAGAGGAATTGTAGATACTGGTTTATTATTTTGTATAGGATCAACTCTCTTCTTAAGAGCTTCCAAATAACAATTACCATTACATTCCAAATAGGGTTTGTCTCTATTTTCACAAAGTTCTGTTACAATATAATCATAATTGGCATAATAAATTATCAGTGGTAGTAATGGTTTGAACATTGCTACCATATAAAAAAATGTAAATAATATGCCAAATACTTGTTTTTTCAACAAACCTTAACTTTTAACTACTACAAATGTATATAAATAATACTATATTTGTACTAATAAAATACCACTTTATCTTTTTATGTTATCTAATGCTTCTAAATACGCTATAAGATCTGTTCTCTTTTTAGCAGAGAATAGTTCAAAAAATAAAAAATATGGTGCTAAAATTATTGCAGAAGAATTAGAAATACCCCTTCATTTTATAGCTAAATTATTACAACAACTAGCTAGAGTCAATGTTATTTCATCTAGTAAAGGTCCTCATGGAGGTTTTTATACTGCTAAAAAGAATTTACAAAATAATGTTTGTGCTATCCTAGATGAAATTGAATCAGGGAATGTCTTTGAACCTTGTTTTATGGGTTTACCTCAATGTGGAGATGAAAACCCTTGTCCTGTACATCATATTGTAGCTCCTTTTAAAGATGCACTTTTAGAAAAATTTAAACATCAGAGTATTTCCGAATTTTCAAGAGAAATTAAAGAAGACGGATCCCTATTATCTTTAAAAGGAATTGACTAAAAATTCATAAATATTTAACAACTTCATATTTTAATTCACACATTATCAGAAATTTACTATTTTCTGTGTAATCATTTTATCATTACTTCCTAACAAACTGACTTTTATCAGTATTTTACTATGTTATTTCATTATTTTTGTCACATCTTATAAAAGATATTTTAGTCTTTTATATATTATTAACCAAATCTATATAAGTATGTTATCAAAAAAACAAGCACAAGTCTTTTTTTTGGGTGGAACTGCAGTAACTTTTCTGATTTTTATCGGATTGACAGTTTTTTCACTCTCAGCAGCACAAGACCAAAGTAACCAAGAAAACATTACTGCAGAAGTTGTTCGCGGTAAAGAGTTATGGGAAAAAAACAATTGTATGGGATGTCATTCAATCATGGGTGAAGGAGCTTATTATGCTCCCGAACTTACCAAAGTTATCGACCGTAAAGGTGCAGATGTTGTTAAGGCAATATTAATGTCACCTGTTGCTTGGCAACCAAGTGGAAGAAAAATGGTCGCATATAACATGAGTGAAGCTGAAGCTACCGATGTTGTAGAATTTTTTAAATGGGTAGGTGAAATTGATTTAAATGGTTTTGAAACCATTGTTTCGCCACTAGCAAAAGATAAATAATTAACCACTAAACAACAAACAAATGAAATATAAATCACAAAAAGTAGCTTATTGGTTTTTTGCATTATCAATGTTACTATTAGTTTTACAAATAACTTATGGATTCATAATGGGATTTGCACGTATGGGCTACGATGGGTTACATGAATGGATCCCTTTTAACACAGCTCGTTCTTCGCATATTAATCTATTAGTAGTATGGTTACTCTCCGGTTTTATGGGGGCAGCATACTATATTATCCCTGAAGAATCTGAAACAGAATTATGGTCTGTTAAACTAGCTTATGTTCAATTTGCCGCTTTAGCTTTTGCTGGCGTAGCTACTATTATTGGTTTCCATTTTAATTATTGGGAAGGGCGTAAATTTCTAGAAATTCCACGAATCCTCGATTATCCAGTTGCGCTTGACGTAATATTATTCCTTGTTATATTATTAATGACAATGATTAAAGGAAAGAAAACCACAACAACTTCGCTTGTGCTTTTTGGTGGATTAGTTGCAGCTGCACTACTCTACTTACCTGGTATGATAACCTTTGATAGTCAAGTATTAGATTCTTTCTTCCGTTGGTGGGTAGTTCATTTATGGGTAGAAGGTGTTTGGGAATTAATAATGGGAGGTATGTTAGCTTTCTTATTGATTAAATTAACAGGTGTCGATAGAGAAGTAATCGAAAAATGGTTATATGTTGTAGTAGGTCTAACTTTCTTATCTGGTATCTTAGGAAC